>JAMOLY010000049.1 GCA_027068835.1 Thiomicrorhabdus sp.
TGGCAGCACCATCAAAGGAATCTGAACTGTATTCGGTGTAAACGGCATTGGAAAGCTCTCTGTTCCATAAAGGTGCATTGGGGGCGGCATTGGAGCCATGGGGGGTATGACAGAAAACACACACGCGACTTTCACTGGTAGCTTTGAGTGTTCCGGGTCCACTGGCGGACAGGTTGTGTTTGGTGTTGACGATGTCTTCTACACCCGAAAAAACTAAAAAAGAAATCATGCTTAATGCAAAGACACTGACCCATTTAATACAAATAAATTTATAAAACGACATGCTAGTTACCTAAATATTGCAAAATGACAATACGCCCATTAAAGGTGTCAGCCAAGTAAATTCGATCACGGGCATCTGTAGTAACTCCAGAAGGCAAATAAAACTCACCAATCTCTCTATTTTTGCCCGAAATAGGTAATAAAAACTCACCTTGCTTATTATAAACAAGTAGGTGTCCATAATAAGATTCAACCGCATACACGTTGCCATCATTATCAACCGTTACCCCTTTAGGCCGTGGGGTATTCCCCACATTCAACCCACGATAACCAAAAGATTCCACCTCTTTTTCCTGATTATTTGGATCAATAACTTGAATCCGCGCATTCATAGTGTCACTGACATAAAGGTTATTGTGACTGAACTCGATGGCCGAAGGGTAATTGAACTCTCCAAGGGCTTCACCATACTTTCCAATGATCTCAACCAAGGCTCCTTTAGGAGAAAAAACCTGAATAGTATGCGTGCCAGCATCCGACACATAAATTCGTTGTTTGTCTGCATCGTAAGCGATGCCTATGGGACGTTTTAGAGTGTTTTTTCCAAAAGACCCTAATAAAGTTCCATTAGGTAAAAACCGAAAGACCTGGGCTAATTTCGAATCCACCACTAATATTTCATTTTCAGTGCCCACAATACCAACGGGCACTTGAAAAGCGGTTTTGTTGTCGATCTCATCCCAAACGATAAACGAGTGATCTGTTTGATTAAAGACCATCACACCAGGTAAAGCAAGATCCGCCACATAAACAATATTATCGGCACTAACATATACATCGTAGGGTCGTTGAAGGACTAAAATTTTTGGCGCACCTTGAATCAGGCCAACAATTTTTTCAAAGATACTTCGGCCAGAAATCGAATCATTAGATGCCTCACCATGCAGCTCACCCACATAACGGTAACGAGGCACTTCTGACCCCATTGGCCAAACAGTGGAAAGGGCTGCATTTTTTAATTGAAAGGTTTTAGGTTGATTAACAGAGCAACCCGATAGAGCAAACACTAAAAAAAACAAAGCGAACCGCTTCACTTTTTGACACTCTCTTTAGAAATTGTAGGAGGCTGAATGGTTAATATTTTAATACTGCGGTTTGCATTGTCCGCAACGTAAAGATAATCACCATCAATCGAAAGGTCTTTAATCTCTCTAAAATGCAACGACCCCACACCTGAACGACCAAACTGTTCCAATAAGCCACTGGCGTTGTATATTGAAATTTGATCATTAAAATCATCACTGATGTAAACACGGCCATAAGAGTCTACTGCAACGGCGGAAGGGCTTCTAACCTCGGGGCGTGGTATTTGGCGTAAAAATTCACCTGAAAAAGAGAATACATTGATGCTTTTTGTCAATTTAGACACCACAAACATTTCATCCTGAGTACAGGCCATTCCAACGATGTCACTGCCCGCCTGAACACTGCCTTTTTCGTTGGTGCCATGTAACGCGAAAGGATCACCAGTTGCCGAAAATTCAATAATATGACCAAAAAAAGCATCGGCAATCAATACATGTTGATTAAGCGGGTTAATACACATACCCACAGGTGAATTTAAATTTAAAGGGCTATCAAAACGGGTAATTAAATTTCCAATAAGGTCGTATTTAGACACCTGACTGCCAAATGAATCGATGACAAATAATGTTTGGTCATCACTTATAAACAGGCGTCCTTGATTACTTGTAAGCCCCTTATAGGCTTTTTTTAAATTTGAGGCACTCTGACTCGCTAAGTCGTAAGAGAACAGCCCCATCAACACATCATCCGTAAAATAGACTTTATTATCTTTAGCCGCCACTGACGTTGGGCTTTCAAGAAATTCAAATTCTGTTCCAACCACAGCAGAAAGCCAGCCAGAATTTATGATACGAAAACTATCAATCGTATCGAATTCTTCCAATATTTCTGAACGCGCACTCAAAGGAGCCGTCATCAAACATAATAAAAGAATCCAAGCGCGAAACATTAACGTAGCCCGCCTTTCTTAGAAGGAACATTATGGCACTCTTCACAATTTTGCACTCCAAAAGCAACCGCGCCATGACAAACACCACACTGTTCACCCGCCATAATATTGTTCATATTAATAAAGTTAGACCCTTGCTTAGGCAGAAAAATATCCACATGACAATTCGCGCACGTCAAAATACTGGTATGCACTTTATGGCTAAACAGTACATACGGCATAGAACCTGTATTTTTTAAAACAAGGTCTAAATTAACACTGGTCATTTTTCCATCTCCCACTTTATTCGAACGTGGAGAGATGAGCTTTTGATTCAATGTTTTTACCCAATCAATGCCACCACTTGTACGCTGCGGAAAATCACTTAACGCCTCTTTGGGTTCTTGAAGCTTTGAAAAACCAGCCCCATTCACATCATGAATACCATCATTTTTTAAGGTTGTTAGCTCGACCGCAAAAGAGGAAGCAGAAACCAACAAACACCCAACCATCAAAATTTTAAACATACTCTTCATCCTTATACACCTGGAATATAAATACCCGAATCTCGTAACAAATTTACTAAACTTTTTGAAGCCTCTTCAATAAGCTTTGCGGCTTCTCCATATTGGCCTTGCTCCACCAACTTATCTGCTTGAGCGTGAAGGCGATCTTCTTCATCAAAAAAAGGCTGAGTTCGACTGCCTCGCTCAAACGCATGCCGTTCATCAATCATCATATTCACCAACATTTTGTAATTTTCATAACGACCCAGCTCATACTCATAAGCCTCTTTTTTGGTCTTAAAATTAAGGCTTCTTACCAATGTTTGTCCTGTTCGCTGTGATTTAATCGAAACCACAATCGCAAGATAAGCCTCATCCAAAACTTTTTTAGCTTCTTTGAATAAATATTTTTTAGCCAGTATTTCAGAATCATTTAGCAGAGGATTCACTTTCTTTTGTAAGGCTTGCTCTTTAGCAATATCTAAATTAAGCTCAGTAATTCGCTTATGCGCAGATAAAAGCCCCTGAATACTCATCAGCTTTTTTTCATAATCAGCCTTTGCTTTTGTTTCAACAAAGTCCGTCACTTGATGCGCTAGTTTATTCGCGATCACCAAGCTATGCGCCGCCTCCTCGCTATTTGCCGAGAAGGAAAAAAACATAAGTCCAAAAAAGCTCGCCATCAATGCTTTATACATGTGCTCTATACCCCAGGAATATGTACGCCAGAATCTCGCAACAAACTCACCAGACTCTTCGAGGCTTTTTCAATTATATCCGCAGCCTCAGTGTACTCACCCTGTTTTGCCAAATCATACGCCTGCTTCTGATAACGAGCCACTTCATCAAAAAAGGGCTTAGTTCGAGCATCTCGCTTAAACGCTTTACGCTCATCAATCATCATATTAACCAGCATTTGATAATTTTCATATCGTCCAAGCTCATATTCATAAGCCTCTTGCGCTGTGGCAAAGTCCAAACTTCGTACCAGTGTTTGTCCTGACCGCTGTTTCTTAATTGAGTTCGCAATTAAAAAATAAGCCTTCGTTAATGAAGACAACGCCTCTTTAAAATGTTGCTGGCCAGCCTGTTCTTCCGATTCCAGAAGTAGCGGAGAAACAGTTAGTTTCAGCTTTTTTTCCGTGCTCGAGTCCGAGTTTGATTCGGTAATACGCTTATGTGCATCAAGAAGACTTTGAACACTTTTTAATTTTTTTTCATACGTTTTTTTAGCATTTTCTTCAGCCATTCCATTGGACTTATTAGCCAAACGACTGGCCAGCATTAACAGCCGTAAAGATTCATCTCTCGCCTTTACGGCACCTTCTAAATCACTATTTAAAAGCTTCTCTTTTGCTGTTTCATGAAGTGATAACGCTTTTTCAAGCGTGCCTGAAACCTGCGGTAAATTAACCTCTTTAACATTTCGAACTAGGCTCGAATTCATAAGCAAATTCTCATTCATCGTAAGAGAGTTTTTAACCCCTTCGGCAGTTAAACCAGCAGCAACTGAATAAGATGTAAAAAAAGAAACTGCCCAAAAAAGGGCAGCTAAAGTAGGTGTTTTCAACCAATTATTCAAACCAAACTTCCTCGTTTCATGAATTATCGAATACCGACCATTCTCAATGCTTTTAAGTACTGATCTGTCGAGTTTTGCAACGTTTCAATCGCTAATTCAACATTTCCTGAGCCCAATTCAGAGTCGGCTTGAGCCCGAATACTTTCTGCTTTTTTGACAAAGCGTTTAAACAACATAAGCTTACCGCCTTTAGGCGCTTTTTGTTGCTCCGCAATCGGAATCAATCGCTTATATTCATTATTGCGTGCAAGCTCGTACTTATGCTCTTGCTTTGGTGTTTCAAAATCAAGACTACTTACAATTTCAGTGCTTGTCATAGAACGATTGGTCATCAAAACCACATCATCTAACACCCGCGTTAAAATATTATTGGCCGCTTCATACTTACCATTATCAAATAAAGCGTGTGCATCAGCAACTTCTGATTTTGCTTTAGAAATCGCTTCCCGCTCGTCCCCTGAAACATAGGGTGCAGAATAATACCATTCCAGATAAGAAGCAATCTCCACATCCAGTTCAATGTAGCGTTTACGTAACACTTTTAAAGCGGATTCAGATTTAGGCAGTAATTTTGCCGCCTGAGTAAACTTTTTTAATGCCTCACTACTTAATGAACTTCCTTCTGCTTTTTGTCCACTGTTATGAGCTGACTTAGCCTGCTCAAGTAGTGCTCTTGCTTCTTGCAAAGCAAGACTTGCCTCTTCAGAATCCATCGCCTCAAGACGCTTAGCGATTTTTGAGTTCATTAATAAGTTATCAGCATAATTAATTTTAGGTGAAGGTTTCACGGCCTCTGCCGCTAGGGCAGAGCTCGATACCAACACAACCAAACACAAAGCCGATAGGGTCTTCATCATAATTAGTTACCAGCCACTGAACGTTTTAACACAACATTCTTAGCTTTTGGCTTAGAGTGGCAGAGTTTACATGTTGATGTAGATATTGGAAAAGCCACCGCACCATGACACTTACCACAAGATTCGCCAAGCATAATCGCTGCCATACTCATTTGGTTTGCACCTTTTTGAGGAATAAAAATACCAGTATGACAGTTAGAGCATGCTAACAATAGCGTGTGTCTATCATGCGGAAAAACCACATCTGGCATAGAACCTTTTACTTGACGCACAATATTTAAATTCATGATAATCGGCTTTGGAGCGGCATCTGAAGCATTATGACGTGGAGAAAGTTTTTTGGTATTAATTGACTTAATCCAATCAACCTTATTTCCCCATTTAGCTTTCACTAAACCATTAAAAGCTTCTCTGGGTGGTTGCAACATGTGCGTCCCCGGGCTTTCAGGATCATGAAGCCCGTCTTCTGCAGGCGGTAAATTAGCTGGTGCTTGAGGCTTTAACATACGGTTAAATGTATTGCTTGATTCGGCAGAAGCAACCAGAGAGAAAACTCCAGAGATGGATGCTATTAATATTAAAATTGATAGTTTATACATAATCATCCAACCTTCTTATTTAGGAGTTGCAATATTAGAAGCACGTAAAGGACTACCCTTCACTTGAGTCGGTGTACCAGGAAGACCCGAGTGACAGACATCACAACTCTCAATTGACCACGCAATCTCTCCATTATGACAAGCCCCACAAAACTCACCTTCAATGATTTTAGCCATGGTGATCTCATTTTTACCCGCACCAAATTTAAATCCTAAATCGGCATGACACACACTGCAGTTAAATCGAACTCGATGAAACCAATGCGGAAATACTACCGGTCTCATATCCGACGCATCCGCAAAGTTATTCATTACAATATCGCCATATTCAGCATTTGCTTTCATTGGCACCAGCATAGTAAAAAGCGATATCAAAATAACGCCTAACCCTAATAATTTTTGTTTTATCACCACTAGTTTATCCCCACAAAATTAAAAGTTAAATTAAAGTTAAAACACTCGTTTTACATTAAAGTAAATGCCATTATAACTAATTTTTCGAGCTTCGCGATACAGATACTGCAACGAAACATTAATTTTTCCTACTCGATAATTCAATTTATTATTCCACACTTGCTGAGTAACTAAATCACCATCCAACCCAACAATGGACTGACTATACCTATAATTAGAAGTAAATGCCAGCCCTGCAATTGAAAATGGGTTTAGATAAGACAGCCCGCCATCCGCAGAAATAACAGAAGTATCTGATGAAGAAACCTCACCTAAATTCCCTGCATACTGATAGTTGGTCAACTGATAATTCAAAGAACCATTTAATTTTATACGTCGAGTCACCTGGCTTTGTTGACTCACATTCAAGCTCAATGTTTGCAAGGCTGTTTCATCCCCAACATCACGTTGATCCGATATTTGCAACTGTGCTTTTCGGGCAACCCCTTGTGCCACTTGCTTCCAACCCAAACTCACTCGATGACTTAATCGTTGGCGCACTCGATCCACTAAAGAGTTCATAGAATAATCTTGAGAGCCTCTCATATAAACCTGCTGACTTCGAGCAAAAGACCACTTTCGACCAACACCGTGCCCCAAAGAAAATGTAGAGCTATTTGACTCCTTGCCATTATCCTCCCTTCGCCCTAAATCAGCCCCTAAACGCCAATCATAACGATAATCTCCCAACATAATTTTATTAGAACGATACTTCATACCAATTCGATCCGAAGCCGATGTTGTCTCACTTTCTGAAGCCGAATTAACCGTACGAACACTGCTCAAGCTAGCCGTTAAGTTATCTGTCATACGATAAGATAAGCCTAGATTAGCAGACAAAGCCGAACTTGAAGCCCCCGTACTACTCGTTACATTATCAACGCCCGAATACCTAAGGCCACTAGTAACCGAAATCTTTTTATTCAAGCTTCTCCAAATTAAAGAGATAGAAGCTTGATTTAACGTCACATCATAAGTCGCCTGCTGGCTATTTGCAGCCGTAGTTGGCAATATTTGCTGAATTTGACTACTATTTAAAGCTGTACGAATAGTGGTTTGCGGCAATCCTGTATAATTATGATTTAATCTTGCCACGTTACTCACTCGATCAACCTTATCATAGGTTACTTCGTCTTTATGTGTCACCGAAGCAGTAAGCACACCAGAAGCTCCGCGTAAAGTTCCTGAAACACCTAATTGGCTCGAACCATACTTACCCCGCAAAGAAGAGTTGGATTGATTGTCTAAGTACTTAACTTTTAAACGATACCCTTTCCCCAATAAGCTTTGATGCACCACAAGTGAATCATTAACAACGTTATCATCCAATGAAGCCGCATTACTTCCAGAGTAAAGCTTAAGATCCGAGTTAACCCTTGAGTCCGAACGAGAATAACTCAAACCAAAAGGCGTTGAGCTTTGAGGCAGAACACTTAACCCCACCTGCCCTGTTGTTGAAAATGTACTGCTATCTCTATTCTCAGAAGTCCTTTGATCCTGTGTAAAGACCAAATTAGAACTCCCTGTTACAAACCAATCCCGCCAAATAAAAAACGTATTATCAACATTAGCCTTTAAAAGATGTTGATTATCATAAGAACCCGAATCATACGCTGTAGAACGATAAGTGTAACCAACACTTCCATTAGTATTCGTCACAACAAGACCACTCGCAACCACAGGATAACTATTCAAGAACCCTACTGAGCATACGCACACAGATCCAATAACATTTCGAAGGGAGGGGCGAATGAGAATATTCATAACGAAATCAAGGCTCAAAACCTAACAATCGTCGCGCTGTCACGCAATTTTTTAAGCAAGTTTGTCCAACGTAAATCCGATTCTTTTCTAAAAAGGAGTTGCGCCGCCTGCTCTTTTGCATCTTCATAACGGATTTGTTGCGCCGGAATAACCTCCTCTTTCCGAACCAAAACATACCCCTGTAATAAACGGATAGGCTGACTTAATTGCCCCACATCGAGTGCATTCAAAGCCGTTTCCACATCACTGTGCAACATGCCTTCGTGCTGATACCCCATATCCCCTCCTTGATCGGCGGTTTCATCATCCGAATAGGCTTTCGCTAGTTCAGCAAAAGGCTCACCCGCCTTAATACGCTCTGCCAAAGAGCTTAACAACGCCTCTGCCGCTTGCCACTCTTCAAAAAGAGCGGACGGAGAGACTTTTTTTAAAATCAAAGAGACCTTTTTTCTTTCAGGAAAGACAAATAACTCAAGATTTTTTTGATAAAACGCTCTTTTTTCTTCTTCGGTTAAGACAAAATCAGAGCGTATTTTCTGTTCAAGCAAACGAACCAACTTTCTTGATTCAAACTGTTTTTTTAATAACGGAAGCACCCGCTCCCTATCCGCTTGCCAAGCTTTGTCTTGCTTATAACGTTGATCAAATGCCTCAATCTCTAACCGAATTTTTTCAGCATCAGGTGTCAAGTCCAGACGTTCGGCTTCATGAATCAAGAGTATTTGGTCAATTAAATCTTGTGCAACATCCTTTTTAAGCTCAGCTAAACGCTCTTCTGTAATTCGACCATGATAGTAGCGTTTTTTGGCTTCTGCCTGCAAAACCGACAAATAAATAGCTTCCGAAATATTGTAGCCATCTACTGTTGCAAACCATTTTTCACCCCCCTCATCTGAGGAGAATACCTCAGTAACGGGAAGTAAGAACATGATTAAAATATAAAACAACCAAAACGTAGATTTATTTTGTTTCTGCATAAAAACCCCTTTGAAGCGAGGCCTCAATAAAGTAGGCAACTCCACTTATTAAGACCTAACATAGACCAACTACAGGAGAGAAAGTGGTATCTACCGAACGCATCCTTATGGATGCGTTCGGTTAAACTTTAGGAGATAAAGCCTTTAATTCAAAGTGCAAATCGCACGTCATAGCAAGAAGCTATTTAATATGACACGCTAAACACAAAGCACTCGCTGCATTTGTCATCCGCAAAAAGGAACCAAAATCAGTTTTATGCGGATTATGACAACTCGCACACTCCACCATTGGCCCTAAAGACCCCACACCCGCACTACCATACAAAGGCAAGCCCGCTTCTCCAATCGCACTCACCCACATACGATTACCATCCCAGATTGGTTCGTTAAATAACTTATCATTTGCAGAATCCGTAATGTTATTCCCCGCGCCAATCGCCGCTAAATCCAAACCGCCCCCAGCATACTGCACCCCAACCGGGTGATCATTTCTTAAATCTTTATCCAAAACAGGCACTGGACTGTTACCATTAGGCAAGGCCGTCATAAGAACCCCAGTAGAAAGGTTCGCCCCTAATGCATTGTAACGATAGGTCCCCTGAGTAACCGTCGGCGCATTCAACACCAAATCAAGTGCTGTTGTTCCATCATGACAGGACAAACAAGCTAAAGAAATGCCCCCTTCATTCAGGTCAATTTGACCATCCAAAGTGGCCGTACCCAGTGCATCATAAGTGGTAAAACCAGCCGCTGTTGGTAGCACTTTATTCCATAAAGGGGCAGGAGCCGTTGTATCCGCTCCATGGGGTGTATGACAAAACACACAGACTTCCTCTGTGCCACCCACTCCAGGTGTATTTGTAGTACTTAAATCATGCATAGAACCCACAATCCCTGCCTGAGCCGCGCCTAAAAACAAGGCTGAACCTAAGCCAACCAACGATAACTTCATTTTAAAATGTGCCATAATATTCCCCTTAATAACTCTTTTATATAAATACAAATCATATTCAATAACAATAATAAAAAAACTTGCTTGCTACTATAAATCAACTCTATAATAGAAAAGATAAGCGCTAAAGAAATCGACATTTATTCTCAAGGCTATTTCAATAATTATTGATTTAAATCTAGTTTACACCCATTAAATAAAACAAAACAAGTCGAACTAATACGACTCTTTTAATAAAAAAACACAATAGAACAAGTTAAATTACCAGCTCTTATCAATCATATATTGAACCGCATCTCGAACTTCTTGGTCACTCAATGAGGGATCGCCCCCTCTAGGTGGCATAAACCCTACACTGCCTGCATAACCCTCAATCGCTCGATGATTTAAAAGACTTTTTCCTGCCGAAATACGATCCGTCCAATCTGAAATCTCACCCAGTTTTGGCGCACCAAAAGCACCTTGATCATGGCAAGTAAAGCACACTTGGTTATAGACACGCTCGCCCTTACTTTCAGAAAAGGCATCCAAAGAGAATGTTCCTGCTAACAATATCAATAGTATTTTTTTCATGCCCAACATACCTCTTTAAGAAAAGCCTTTTATTTAGCAGCCGCCTCTCGCTTCATTTCTTCTAAATTTTGAGAAATCACCTTATAAGAATCCGAACTTGGCTCCAGCAACGTTAATAAATGTTTCCAATACGTTTCTGCTAACCCATAATCTTTACTGTAATACGCTGCTGTGCCAGCAATCCACAACGCTTGTTGATGATTTGGCTCAAGCTCCAACGCCTTCTCAGCCCACTTAAACGCGGGAGACTCCACTAAGATACTGCCTGCTTGCGATGCTAATACATCGGCATAATTGGCGTACAACTCGGCATCCTTAACACCTTGAGTTATAAGGTGAGCGTAGGCTTTTTCTGCCCCCGCCATATCTTTCTTAACATGAAGAATTTGAGCCAACATTCTCCAACTTTCCAAATCTTTATCATCAGCTTCCGTCTTTTCTCTAACTGCGGCCAGCATCGCATCAATATCATTTCCAGCGCCATGCGAACTGCCAGCGGGTTGATCTGCCATGTATTTAACGGTCGTGTAATCTATGCCAACATGCTTATAAATAAAATAAGCACTGATTGGCAGTACCACAGCAATTAATACAATCAAAAAAGGATCTGATTTTCCGTGTAAACTGGGCTGAATATCACTGACCGTTGCGGTTTCTAAAAACGTTCGCTGTAAATCTAACCGTGCGGCATCGTACTGCTCTTTTTTGATCACGCCCTGATCCAAATCGACATCTAATTCTGCAATTTGAGTCTCTAAAAGCTTTGAATTAACTGATTGTAAATCAGGACTCACATCTTTTTTGGTTCGAATAAGCGGCCACACAGCCCATACGACGGCAACCAAACAAATTAACGCTATGATCGTTATAAACATCTATTTTTTCTCCTTTTTTGAATCTAAGTATTTATCCAACATCTCAGACTCTTCTGAGGTTAACTCATCTTTACGATTAACTTTATTACGAGAACGAACATTCGACCTTAAAACAATCACGCCCAGCACCAACAATAGAAAAGGCCCTATCCAGAGCAAATAGGTGGACGCGTTAAAACTAGGACGATATAAAACAAAATCACCATAACGATCTACCATAAATTTCTTAATTTCCTGTTCATTCGCACCCTCTCCAACCATCTTATATAAGTTGGCTCTTAAATCATCGGCCAAGCTGGCGTTTGACCCCGCAATGGATTGGTTTTGGCACACGGTACAACGTAGCTCATGAAGCATGTCGTTATACAACGCCTCCTCTTCTGCATTTTTAAACTCTAACGGAGTGCCCGCTTTTAACGCATAAACCGAAGAGCTTAACAACAAGCTCATCGCCATAAACATTCCTATAACTGCTTTCATGACTCTTGCTCCAGCTCTCTAATCAATGGTATTAATTCATTTTCAATGACTTCTCGGTACAACGGCCCTGTGTGCTTATAGCGAACAATGCCTTTCTTATCCACCACAAACGTTTCAGGTGTTCCATAAACACCCCACTCAATACCAGCGTCTCCTTTATGGTCGAAAGCAACCATTGCGTAAGGGTCTCCACCTAGCTGCCTTAAATAAAGCAAAGCATCACGTTTCTCATCTTTATAGTTTAAACCCACCAAGTGAAAGCCTTGGCGTTGCAATTTCAATAAATGATGATGCTCGGCACGACATGAAACACACCACGAAGCAAACACATTAAAGAGCGTAACCTGCCCTTTTAACATCTCATTATTCACGATCTTTTGCGGATCGTGCAGTTCAGGCAACTCAAACTTAGGTGCCTCCTTTCCGATTAAAGGGGAAGGAATTATTTTTGGATTAAGCCCCAAGCCAATCCAAAACAACAGTAATAATGCTGCAAAAATAACAAGTGGAATCATATGACGATTCATAACTCTCTCCTCTAATCGACAGCGACTGAATTTTCTTCTCGACGCCCTGTTAAACGTCGTTTAACCTTAACTCGGTAACGTCGATCACTGATCGCAAGAATTCCACCCACACTCATGATGATAACCCCCGTCCAAAGCCAAGTCATAAAGGGCTTATAGTACACACGAATAATCCACGCACCCGATGCCCCAACTTCATCTCCTAAAGAGATATACAAATCTCTAAAAACAGAACGGTCAATACTGGCTTGTGTCATAGGCATGCCCATGTGCTTGTCATAGGTACGTTTTTCAGGATTCAAAATGGTAAGTAACTCACCGTCCTCTCTTACTTCAACCGTACCGTATTGAGATGCATAGTTTGCACCTCTTACATTTTGAACACCTTTAAAGGTAAAACTATACCCCGCAAGCTCAACCACATCGCCTAGCGCCAAACGAACGTCTTTTTCGGATTGATAACTCGCAGCCATTCCCATACCAATAATTGTAATCGCCATCCCAATATGTGCAACGTGCATACCCAACCAACTGGTATTTAATTGTTTAACTTTAGCCATTCGTCCCACAAAATCTGGGGCTTTAATTCGTGGCAATACATCCACAACAAATGCACCCACAATACCCGTTGCAATAAAGACCATCACCGCTGGAATTAACCCCCACTCTCCCATAGCCAACGGCCATACAATCGCGGCCAACAAGCCCACAGCAATAACGGGATATAGGCGTTCAAAACTAGATTTAAACGTCGCGTTTTTCCAGGAGACCAGCGACCCAATCATCATCATCACCAATAAAGGCACCATTAACGGTACAAAAACAGCGTTAAAGTACGGTGGCCCTACCGACATTTTACCCATGCCTAATGCATCGATAATAAGCGGATACATGGTTCCAATAAACACCGCAGAACACGCCACAACCAACAAAACATTATTGGCAAGCAATACGGTTTCTCGTGACCAAGAGCTAAACCCACCGCCCATTCCAACTTTTGGAGCGCGCCACGCATATAATATTAAGGACGCACCAATCACCACCGCAAGGAAACCTAAAATATAAACGCCACGCGTGGGATCTGTGGCAAACGCATGCACCGAGGTAATCACTCCTGAACGAACCAAAAAAGCTCCAACAATAGTCAATGCGAAGGTCAAAATAGCCAGCATGACCGTCCAACTACGAAATGCACCACGCTTTTCGGTTACCGCCAATGAATGAATCAATGCGGTTGCCATTAACCACGGCATAAAAGAAGCATTTTCAACAGGATCCCAAAACCACCAACCTCCCCAGCCAAGCTCGGCATACGCCCACCAGCTTCCCAGTGCAATACCTAAGGTTAAAAACACCCAAGCAACAGTTGTCCACGGTCTTGACCATCTTGCCCAAGACGCATCCAAACGCCCGCCAATAAGAGCTGCCATAGCAAACGAAAATGCAACCGCAAACCCCACATAGCCCATATAAAGTAGGGGGGGGTGAAAAATCATTCCTGGATCTTGCAGCATTGGGTTCAGGTCATTTCCATCCAGTGGCACCATCATCAAGCGATCAAAAGGGTTGGAGGTAAACACCATAAACCCAATAAACCCAACGGAAACCATGCCCATTACCGCCAACACTCGACTCTTCATGGCGATGGGTAAATTATTACTGAAGCTTGCAACCGCAACTCCCCAGCCCGCTAAAATCATAATCCATAACAGCAACGAACCTTCATGCCCGCCCCATACCGCACTAATTTTATACTCTATAGGGAGATTAATACTTGAATTGGAAGCCGCATAAACTACACTAAAATCACTGAAAATAAATGCATAGGTTAATAGCCCATAAGCAAAAGCCAGCGCCATAAATTGTGCCCACGCCAAATTAGGCGCCATACGCATCCAAGACAACTGTCCTCGTTGCGCACCCAATAACGGTAAAACACTCTGTAGCGCAGCAAGGCAAAATGCCAACACCATTAAAAATTGTCCTATTTCAGGAAGCATCCTCTATTCTCCTTTTCCTACTGATTCGACCACATCCTGCTCTGCAGACTTAGCCACCGCCTTCTCTTCCGCACGCTTTAACGCTTCTGCGGCCTCTGGAGGCATGTATGTTTCATCATGTTTCGCAAAGACATGACTTGCTACAAACAGTCCACTGGTTAACAGCTTTCCTTCGGCAACAATTCCTTGACCTTCTCTAAACAAGTCTGGCAAAATTCCGGTGTAACTCATTAAGATAGAAGACTCTCCATCTGTGACATTAAAGGTCACCGTCGTGGTTTCTTCTTCTCGTTTAAACGTACCCTTTTCAACTAACCCTCCTACACGAATGGTTCGGTCATAAGGCACACTACGCTCTTTCACCTCTGTAGGCGTATGAAAAAATACTAAATTTTCCTGAAACGCATTTAACACTAATGCCACTGCAAAACCAAATGCAACAACAATCACTCCAATCAATACAAGTCTTTTACTACGAG
>JAMOLY010000050.1 GCA_027068835.1 Thiomicrorhabdus sp.
CCTCCAGGAAATAACATATTTTCAGAATTATTTCAGCTTTCTTTATGATTATATTGGTTTTTTCATACTTAATTAATTGCGTTAATCTTGCGGCCGAATTTAACGCCTAAGCTCAGCCGACCGCAAAAGCAAAGCGAAGCGGCGCTTTTGAGGGTCGGCTGGAGCTTATTGTTAGCTGCGCTGGCACTGTAAGCTCCTTGCTTTGGCAAGAATGACAGGCCCTTGATGACCCTTTCCGAAGGTTTGAGTTTACTGCCATGCTTGCAGCAGAACCACCCCAGGACATCAGGCTCTGCTCATACCCAACTACCGGTTGCCACTCACCTGAAAGGTTTCCCGGGCATGATGCTGCTGATGCTTGGTTTGCGCAATTATTAAGCACTGCCATCCTGCGATACTCTATCCGTTAAATGATGTGAATTGAACTGTGGAGCGCAGCTGATATTGAAGAAAAGAAGGAAGAGCTTTTTCGGCTTGCTGCTCAACATCTAAAGTGCTCCACATACATTCAAATTCCTTATGCAGCTAACGTCGTAAATCACCGGCAGCAAAAAGCAGAGCGAGGAACGAGCGGCGCTTTTTGCTGTCCGAGTGCATTTGCATTGTTATACCTCTTTTGTTCCCACTATTACGGGCTGATAAAATTCGCTTTCAATTTGTTTGGCGCCCTTAAACCCAGCCTCCTGCATTAGCTCGACTACTTTTGACACGGTAACAGCGTAATATTGTGAGCGAAATATTTTTGTCTCTGTCTGCTTGGAGCCGTCATCACGAATGAAATACATAGACAATTCATATATGTCTCCGTGAAACTCCCAAGTTTGAAAGATAATATACTTTACGCCCTGATCAACACGCACACCATAAGGTTTTACTTGGATACCGTTTCGTTTTTCATTTACATAGTCTCTCAGTGTAATTAGGCAGCCGCCGCCAGGCTTTATGCAGCGATAAAACTCCTTAAATGCTGTTAGGATGTCCAGATCAGACAGAAGATGTGGAACTGAATTATCACAGGATATAAGAACATCAAACTCTTTTGAGTGATGCGCAAATGAGTCCCGCATGTCTGAGACAGAGTACTTTATATCCAAGCATCGTTTTTTTGTTTCTTCTTTAGCTCTTTCAATTGCCTGCGGCGACAGGTCGGATGCATCAACTTCGTATCCATGCTTTGCCAACCCTATTGCCTGTGTACCAATACCGCACGACACATCAACAATGCTAACAACCTTATCTCCCCACTCTGACTTGATAATTCCATCGAGGATATTGGCTTGCCCTTCAATACTTGCTTCCCAATCTTGGAAAATCAAATGATAGAAGGGAGAAAGTTCATCATAAAACTCTTTAGTCATGCACAGCCCTATTTTGAGGTATAACGACCAAGCTCACCAGCCTGAACGAAGCGGACGCGCAGTGAGGGTCTGGTGAAGCGTATTGTTATACATCGGGTTTGATAGTACGCCGAAAGGGCAGGGGCTGCCACTGGCATAAAGGGAGCCTGCTGCCAATTACTGCATGGTTTTTTAATGAACTGAAATGTGCTGCTGTTTTTCTACCCCTCATGACGTTTACTCCCTTAAGCTGTTTAGTATTGTGTTGCTTGCATAATGTTTTTTTGATTTATACACCACTTACCGTTCACTCATTTACTTTATGTTGTGCTGAACGGCTATTTTCCATTTGTTTTTTGCCTTCATGAAAAGTGAATATTTCAAGCCTTTGCAGTGACTTAAGGTAATGGCTTGCCTCTGACCTTACATGATCGTTTTTTGCTTTTATCAAAAACAGGTTTTTTCTCTGATTTTGCTTGTTGCCCCAGGAAACATAAATTCTTTTTTCAGCCCGATGTATAACGCCGCAAATCACCGGCAGTTTAAAGCGTTGTTTGTTTTGCGTAAAATGGAGCATAGCGACTGACGCAAAACAAACAACGCTTTAAACTGTCCGAGTGAATTTGCATTGTTGGGCGATAATTTCACTCTTCTCCTTCTAGTAGCTCTTCATCATCAAATTCAAAAAGCACATTATGTGCTCCAATGACTTCCATTACCTCTAAACGTTTTCCAATGTCACCTTCCATTTCTGAGTAATGGTGTTCCAATTCATCCATAACTGAAACCTTTGAAGCATCTGATTTAAATGCACATAGATAATCATCTATTAGCCCAGGGTCGAATTCAAGAGGTTCAATTCCCCTTAAGAAGTCAAGATATCCTGATGAAGACTTTGTATTCATAAAGAATATAAGTAATTCCTTCCATAGTACGTCTTCATCAGTGATTTTTACCTCCCTAAGAAATACCGACTCAGCCTTTGACCAACCTCTTAGCTCATAAGTGTATAAATTAATATTCCTAGCCCTTTCCTTTATGATCTCATAGAGCTTCCTAGAGATCTTAAGACAGTTTCTATGTATAAATTTCTTATATCGATCTTCATTCATAATCCCTAGCATGCTAGGAGAACTATTAATATCCAGGTCAAGGTGCTTGCTCAATAACTCACATAATGCTTTTATTTCTTTTTTCCCCTCAAATACAGAATTCAGCGAAAACCTGTCATACCTGTATGATTTATAAAACCTTCCAAATAAACAAAGTAAATCGATTTGTGGTGAGCCGAAATTAATATCAACGTGCTTCCGTAATCTAGCTAGCAACTCCAGATGATTATGTGTGATTAATGATTTCTCTAGTGCTTCTTGGTTAATTGTTTCATTATGTTCAAAAAGTACTACAGCAATCTTTAGCAGGCGTTCAAAGCCAACTGATAGGTTATAAAGAAATTCAAATATCTCATCAGAATAGTCTAATTTTTGCATTTCATGATAACGGCGTAATCCGTTATATATGAAAGTGCCAGAAACACTAACCTCATCACCTAGTCTGAAGTTTTTCCAGAATTCTGTAGGTTTCATCTAATACGATCCATGGCTAAATCACTTTTTTGTCTTACGCCCAACGAGGGTGTAGAAAAACCTCCAGCCCTCAATTTATTCTACATATTGGCATGAAAACAGTAAAAAATCGCGCTCCTACGTAGATTCTGACTCTATTTATCTCTACCAAAATGATTTCATGTAATCTCAGCACGATAAAAAATGTTGTCGGAGGTTTTTCTACAGGTTCAACGAGTCTGAAGAAAAACTCAATCCCGGCCAGAGAACGCCAGCCGTTCATTTCTCAACAGACCTCTAATTATTTCCACCACTATTTCTATTATTCATCCCGTTCTGACCCAAATCAGCCTCATTCG
>JAMOLY010000051.1 GCA_027068835.1 Thiomicrorhabdus sp.
CGCGCTATGAAAATAGGCAGAAAGTCACGTATTGACCGAAATAAATTTAAATGTTAAAAATGTGTTAAATATTTTGCCCGCTAGAAAAGAGTTTTGTAAAACCCTCTGTGTTTAATTTTGTTTATTTACTCTCAAAACCACATCTTCAGCACTAACAAAATTAAAGTGATCAACACAATCAACACCAGCTTCGGTTTCACAGATAAAGGCTTGCAATTCTAGACCTGTAATTTCATCACATTTAAGACCACTAAAACTGGCATCTATTTTACGCGTTTCATTGAGCTTTATTGTTCTTTTTGTTGGTATTCCTATCTGAAGCCCACCCTTACCACTATGTTTAACTTCGTATCTTATGATATGAACCTTAGCTGCTGTATCCATGCCATTGGTATAAACGATTTTTCCCAAACAACCCTCTGTACCAGTCCAATCTTTGCCATAACCATTTAATTCAACACTTACGGATATTTTGTCATTGACAATCCCTGCCGAGCTATTGCCCGAATTCTCTGATGAGGATTTATCTCCACCACAAGCAGAAACACTCATAATCAAACTGATTAAAATTAATTTTATATAGAACATTATTTTTCTCATTTTATAGTTAATGTTATTAACTAGTACGTTTAAATTTGGAAAGTGGTGACAGTTAAATAAAAATTATATTTAGTACGATTTAGAATGTAGGTTGGGCTAAGCTTGCGCAGCCCAACATTACAATGTTTGATTTAAGAATGAACTAAATTTAGTGTTGTTTATAAAAGATAGATTTTTTGGTTTATGAGTTTGCCGACAATCTGTCGTTGGGCTGCGCAAGCTTAGCCCAACCTACGATACTCTTTTAAATAAAAAACACCTGTGATATGATAAAAATCATGAAAACTAACGTAGTTAAACACAAAAATACAACGTTATATGGCACTAATGCATGTATAAGAAGTTATTATGCGTAAATAGAAATGGAAATCTTGCTAAATAATGAAATCATAAAATTCAAGAGGTGGTCTTTATCATATCCGACTGAGACTCGTTCCGGCGAATGGGAATGTGATTATAACCATTGGAATGACCTATATGCGGTGTTCACTAATTTTATTGAATCCAACTCTCCAGAGGTACTAAAGGAACATGATATAGAAAATATAATTTACATAGTTGCACGAGATAATGAAATGGAGGTTCTAATTTCCGATTTAGCTGAAAAACCTTATTGGTTTAAAGCGATACTCCCTCGTGTACTTGAGTGTGATGAACCGGACGCAAAGTGGCAATTCTCCGTAGTTCTCGGTGACAATGTTCTGCCCTTCATGGAATCTGAAGCTTCCTTACTCAAGTTGGTTGATGATGAAAATGAGTATGTATCCCGAAGAGCTTTGCAGTCTCTTGGTCGAATAGGCTCAAGCAAAACAGAATCACTATGTGAACGGGCTTGGGAGACGAATCACGAATATCAGAGAATTATGGCATTGTGGGTTTTAAAAGAAATACATTCCCAGAAATTAGAGAGATATTTATCTTTAGCAAAAGAAGATGGAAGAAGATATATCGTCAGTAATGCAAACGAGATTAAAAACGCATAACAAGACGCTTCGCTCGCTCCCATGCTCTGCGTGGTAGTGTATATCTTAAACTCATCGAGTATTTCTACAAATCAAACAACTATGCATTCCCACGCGGAGTGTGAGGAACGAGGAAAAACTCCGTGAAACTCTGTGTCTCCTCTGTATTCCTTAGCAGTTTTAAACCAAAACCACGATGCCCAATGAGATTACTTCGCTACGCTCGTAATGAAGGCTTATTTTTTAACCTTTCCCTTTTAAAAACTCGTTGGCAAAACGCTGCAATACCCCTCCCGCCTCATAAACCAAAACTTCATCGGCGGTGTCTAATCGGCATTTAACTGGAATTGTTATTTGCTCACCATTTTTGCGGGTCATAATAACCGACATTTCAGAATTCGGAGAAATTTTGCCTTGGACATCATAGGTTTCAGTACCGTCTATGTTGTATGTCTTACGGTTTTCTCCTTTGGTAAATTCTAGCGGCAATACGCCCATGCCCAGTAGGTTGGTGCGGTGGATTCGCTCAAAGCCTTCGGCGAGTAGGACTTCAACACCTGCTAGTCGTACGCCTTTAGCCGCCCAGTCTCTTGATGAGCCTTGTCCGTAGTCTTTGCCTGCAATTATTATCAAAGGTTGCTTTCTTTGCATATAGGTTTCGATGGTTTCCCACATACGCATTTGCGTGCCTTCTGGCTCTAGTCGTGCGTGTGAGCCTTGGATGATTTCGCCGTTTTCGTCTTTCACCATTTCATTTAATAGTTTTGGATTAGCAAATGTTGCACGTTGGGCGGTTAGGTGGTCGCCTCGGTGGGTGGCATAGGAGTTGAAGTCCACTTCGGGTAAGCCCATTTTGTCTAGATACGCTCCTGCTGCCGATGATAGTTGGATGGCATTGGATGGTGACAGGTGATCGGTTGTTATGTTATCGCCTAATACTGCCAGTGGACGCATACCTTTCATGGTGCGTTTGGCTGCGAGAGCGCCTTCCCAATAGGGTGGTCGGCGGATATAGGTGCTTTGTGGGCGCCAATCGTAAAGTGGATCGGTTTGTTCATCAGATTGGACGTTAAGTTTAAACATAGGCTCATAGACTTTTCTAAAATGTTCTGGCTTTACGCTATCTCTAATCACTTGATTGATTTCTTCGTCTTTTGGCCAAATGTCTTTTAGGGTAATTGGATTGTTATCTTTGTCATAACCTAAAGCATCTCTTTCTATATCAAAGCGAATCGAACCAGCGATGGCATAAGCGACAACCAAAGGAGGTGAGGCAAGGAATGCTTGATCCGCATGTGGATGAATACGCCCATCAAAATTTCGGTTGCCTGATAAAACAGCGGTTGAATAAAGTTTTCGTTCTTCTATTTCTTGTTTAATTTTTGGATCTAATGCTCCACTCATGCCATTACAAGAGGTGCAAGCATAGCCCACAACACCAAAACCCAGTTGTTCGAGTTCGGGCAATAAATTGGCTTCTTCTAAATACAAAGTGACCGCTTTTGAGCCTGGGGCAAGTGATGTTTTGACCCATGGTTTTCGCATTAGTCCGAGTTTGTTAGCATTGCGGGCAATTAATCCGGCGGCTATCATATTACGAGGGTTACTGGTATTGGTGCAAGATGTAATGGCAGCAATGATACAGGCGCCATCTGGCATTAAACCATCGTGGCTTT
>JAMOLY010000052.1 GCA_027068835.1 Thiomicrorhabdus sp.
CAAGATGCGGATTTTGCGAAAGAGAGTGCGAACCTTGCGAGAGATCAAGTGTTACAACAAGCAGGAATGAGCATGTTAAGTCAAGCCAATCAGTCCTCTCAAAATGTGTTAGCGCTATTACGTTAATGGGTTAGATAGGAATGGTTTTTTGATGAAATATCTCAAAAATATATTTTAAGTCTAAAAGGGGTTCTGTAACAGGGATCTCTTAGAATCTACATACCGAATTAAAACAGCTTCAACATGGTTTGAAGTTTGAATAAAATAGAGATATTGCAGAATATCGTGGTCTTTATTTCAGAGTTTTCCTTGTGTGTTTTAGCGGCCTTGGCCGCTTTTTTTTGGTCTTAAAAAAACTTTTGATTCTAATCTGTTAACAACTTTCTTTAATAATATGTTTCAATATTTCTATTGTTTTTTTTACGTATGATGATGGGAGATTATGGTTATGATAAAAATATGGGTAAACAAATTAGAGAAAATATTGTTGGGTATATTGGTTATAGGCTTTATTGCAGGCGTGGTAGGTTGTTCTGGTAGCGGTGTTAAAAAAGCAAAAATAGGTGAACCGTTTAATCTGAATGTGGTTTCATTAACACTTCTGCAACAAATAACTCCGAGCATTACCTATCACTCAGAGCCTGAGTTACAGCGCTTATTGACCTCTCATATTCGAAAAAATTTAACCTTGCAAGGTTTGTTTTCTACTAAGCCTAGTGCCAATATGTTGAAGATTAAAGTAGTATATCAGCGTCATTTTTTAGATGAACAAAACCCTACTTTATCAGGTGCACTGGCTTATCCTGGTTACGGATTTGAGATAAAAGTGATAGAAGGAAGTAATAAGAAAAATGTATTAGAAACTATTTCTCAACAAAATTTAATGTTTAAAGGACGGTTTATTATGAACATTGACATAGAGGCAGGACGATTAGACAAAAAATCGGATGAAATTGTTTTTGTGGATGGCATAGCCAAAGCGATTGTTCGCTCGATTCAAGCGCTTAAATAGGGACATTTTGTAAAAGGATATATAAGGGGGGGGATTTGATTCAATTTGTGTTGGGCGGCGCTCGTTCTGGTAAAAGCGCTTATGCAGAAAAAGTAGCGAAAGAGATGGAGTCTCAAGGTGTTAAGGTTTTTTATATTGCCACGGCACGTAGTGGTGTTTCTTCTTGCATTGCGGGGGGGAAAGAAAATACCATCGACCCTGAAATGTTGAGCCGTATTCAGCGACATCAAGCTGACCGTCCAAGTCACTGGCAAACCATTGAAAGTCCAATTGAACTTGCAGAGAATTTGAGAGCATTGGATGGAGAAAAGCACTGTATTTTGGTCGATTGTTTAACCTTGTGGACGTTAAATTTAATGGATGAAGATTGCGTAGAGCAAGAAAAAAAGGCACTTCTTTCACTGTTACCTAATTTGAAAGCAGAGGTTATTTTGGTCAGTAATGAGGTTGGCTTAGGCGTGGTTCCTATGGGTAAGCTAACCCGACGTTTTGTGGATGAGCTGGGCTGGTTGCATCAAGACATTGCAGGTTGTGCAGACAGCGTGGTGTTTGTAACCGCGGGTTTGCCTATGACATTAAAATAACTGTCTAAGTTATAATTTATATTTACATGTGTTTTTATTTGATTGAATTTAAAGGATTTTGTTTTGATTAAAATTAAGAGTGTTTCTAATGAAGCTCAAAAAAAGGCGTTGAAACATCAAGGTCTGTTGACAAAACCTCAAGGCTCTTTAGGTCGATTGGAGGCGCTTGCCGTACAGTTAGCAGGCCACCAAAATCGAATCTATCCACAGGTAACCGCTCCTTGGATCTCTGTGTTTGCAGCCGATCATGGGGTTTCGGTTGAAGGGGTTTCTGCTTTTCCTGCGGTGGTCACTCAGGAGATGGTTAAAAATTTTTCAATGGGTGGTGCGGCCATTACGGTATTGGCAAAAGAGAACCTAGCCCATTTTGAAGTGGTGGATGTGGGCGTGTTAAATGACATTACACAAGGTGGCAATATCTCGTTTGCGCATTTGCACTCGTTTAGGGTGGCCGCGGGCAGTTTTAATTTTTTACACCAGCCTGCGATGACGAATGAAATGCTACAAAAAGCGATGGCGGCGGGGTGCTGTGCGGTGGAACGTGCGCTTGAGGCGGAGGCGGATCTTTTTATTGCAGGTGAGATGGGCATTGGCAATACCACCAGCGCTACGGCCATCATTGCTCAGCTCTGTGATGCATCCGTTGATAATATTGTGGGTTTGGGAACAGGCATTAATGCCACTCAAAAACAGTTGAAAGCGGAGGTGATTAAACAAGGCTTACAGACGCATAAAGCACTGTTCACAGAATCTTTAGAGGTATTGAGGTGTGTAGGGGGGTTAGAGATTGCCGCGTTGGTTGGTGCTTATCTTGCCTGCGCTGAGAAAGGGTTGACGATGGTGGTGGATGGTATGATTGCCTGTGCCGCGGCACTGGTGGTGTGTGAGATGGCTCCTGAGGCAAAAAAATGGATGATTTTTGGTCACCAATCCATTGAGCCAGCACAGCAGTGTGTGTTTGAGCGTTTAGAGGTGCGTCCGTTGTTGGATCTGTCATTACGATTGGGCGAGGGTTCGGGTGCGGCACTGTGTATTCCTGTTATTAAAATGGCGTGTGCTTTGCATGAAAAAATGGCGACTTTTTCCGAAGCGGGCGTGTCCGAATCGGAAGCCGACTTGAAACCTAAATTGAGCGTTTAGTATGATTCGAGTCGATTTTGTTCGTCATGGCGAATGTTTGGACGATGCCTTTTTAAGAGGGCATACGCCTTCTGAATTAAGCGAGCTGGGTGTTCGACAAATGCAAACGGTGTTTTCGATATTGCCTAAGCCTGACTGGGTGATCTCTTCGCCAGCAAAGCGTTGTGTTCAGCCTACAAAATACGATTATGAAGACCCAGATATTTGGAGTGACTTTCAAGAGCGTTCTTTTGGTATTTGGGATGGCTTGTCGTATGAGGCCGTAAGATTGTTAGACCCTGTAGGGCTGAAAGAGTATCTAAAACAACCGTTTACATTTAATATCTCGAAATCAGAAACACTTGGTGAATTTGAATTTCGTATTGTCTCAGCCTTTAAAAAGGTATTGGAATATGCCACAACACACGCCTTAAATCGTGTATTGATTGTTACGCATGGTGGGGTAATGCGCGTATTGCTAAAGTCGGTATTAGGGCTGAATAATCCCGCATTATTTCAATTTGAGATGGGTTTTTCAGCCTTGATGACACTTGAATGTTTTGTGATAAAACCTTCTGATTTTTTATTAAATACAGAATCAACCGCAGAACATTCTGACTTTGAGCAAGAGGGGGGGGATAAAAATTTGGCGTGCCTGTCTGAATATTTTATTAAGTTAGTCGCGTTAACCCCTTGTCTTCTTACAGAAGCTACCTGAATGGTTACTGTGTATTGACTACTCCCTAGGTAGTTACGCTCATTAATGCTTGTTTTATAATAAGTTTTTAAATTTTGATTTGTTGCGTATAATGTCTTTTTTGTTTTTCTCTGGTCTCTCTCAGAGCTTCTTTCAGGTTTTTTTCATGTTTAAACCCTTTTGGTTGGCTATTCAATTTTTAAGTCGTTTTCCCAGTGTGCAATACAACTCCATCTCGGCTCAGGATATGGGGCGTGCGCTTAATTGGTTTCCTGTGGTGGGCAGTTTAATTGGGGTAGTGTTGGTATTGGTGGCTCAATTGCATCTTTGGCTGCCCTCTCAAGTGGTTGCAGGCATTGTTCTGGTTGCTTGGGTCTGGAATACGGGTGGTTTACATTTAGATGGTCTTGCAGACACCGCAGATGGTTGGTTAAGTTCATCAGGTGATCCACAAAAAGCGTTGGAGGTGATGAAAGACAGCCTAATTGGCACGGGCGGCGGCGTTGCCTTGGTATTGATTCTTATTTTAAAGTGGACGGTATTGGTGGTCATCATTGATTATCAAGCGTGGTTGTTTCTCTTTTTAGCGCCCCTAGTTGGACGAATTTCATCCATTAACCTTATGCCTGTGACAAAATATGTCAGTTTAAATGGCATTGCACAAGATATGTTTTTGCATTTGAATCGTTATGTCGTTTGGGGTTGGATGGTGTTGTTAAGCTTCACGATCATTTGGTTAAACCCTTACCTGTTTTTAGGGTTAATCATAGCTTGGTTTTGGATTCGTTGGATTATGATCTTAATTACGGGTGGTATGACAGGGGACACAGCAGGTGCGATGATTGAGGTAATGGAACTTGCTTGGCTTGTGGGTATTGTGATTATTTTAACAAATAATTTTAGCTACACTTTGCTTTAAATAACAATTGGTTATCCTACTTACTTAATATTTAGGATGTTCTTAAATATATCACACGAGAGACTTGGATTGTTACGCTGTTTACTCGATTGTTTTCTTTGTGATAACTGCTATGGGTGTAGCTAATATCAAAATCAACACCTTTAATTAGTCGACCTTGAAAAAAGAGTTTCAAAGTAGGTTACTCAAACCTCAGAGACAGAATTTCATAACGATTTTGTTGAGTCACGCTTTTCTCCTTTCTTGAGCTAAATTCATTGTCCTTAATGCTTTTTAAGAAGAGTATTTATGGGTACTATTAATGGTTATATTCACATTAGGGGGAGCGGTATAAATTTTAAAAAATGTCGGAATTGGAAGAACTTTTGTCTGATTAATGGAGGAATTAAAATGTGTTATACCCTTTTGGGTTCTAATTTAACAGAGTCAAAAAGAGAGTTTAAGCTTTTCTTTTAGGTAGTTTTTCAAAAAAACATTCAATTCCTTTATAATAGCCTGTTTTCTTTCTCTTTATTTTAGACAGGTATTTTTGAGTGTCCTATTTTAAGCGGTATTTTATTGCGGGCTTATTGGTGTGGTTGCCTTTGGGTGTAACCATTGTTGTCATTAAATTTTTGGTAGATCTGTTTGACCGTAGTCTATTGCTTTTGCCTCCTAACTATCGGCCCGAAGCCTTGTTTGGTATGGATATTCCTGGGTTTGGGGTATTGCTGTCGTTTACGTTGATTATTATGACCGGCGTAATTGTGGCTAATTTTTTAGGCAGTAAAATTGTTAATATTTGGGAATCTTTTTTATCTCGAATTCCTTTAGTGCGCTCTATTTATAATGCGGCCAAACAGATTTCTCAGGCCGTTTTTGGATCAGGGGATAAGACCTTTCAAAAAGTGTACTTGATTCAATACCCACGGGTGGGTTTATGGACATTAGGGTTTCAAACCAGCGATCTTCAAGGGGAGGCACAGAGTAAGACGGGCATGAAAGATGTCGTGAATTTGTTTGTGCCAACGACACCCAATCCAACGTCAGGTTTTTTTATTATGGCCTCTAAGCAAGAAATTGTTGAGTTAGACATGAAAGTAGAAGAAGCGTTAAAAATGGTTATATCGGGTGGAGTGATTGTGCCTGATTTGCCAAAAACCCCTAAACGGGCGGTTTCATCATAGAGTTAAGAAAATACATTATTCGTTAAAATTTTTGTAAAAGGGTTAAAAAAGTATGCGCACGCAGTATTGTGGACAAGTCACAGAAAAGTTTATTGACCAAACGGTTACCGTTGCAGGTTGGGTTCATCGCCGACGTGATCACGGGGGTGTTATTTTTATCGATTTAAGAGACCGTGAAGGGCTTGTGCAAATTGTTGTTAATCCAGATACCGCTGAGATTTTTGCTAAAGCCGAGCGTTTGCGTGCCGAGTGTGTGTTGCAAATTACTGGAAAAGTGATTTCGCGTACCGAAGGAACGATTAA
Source organism: Thiomicrorhabdus sp. (assembly GCA_027068835.1). Classification (GTDB taxonomy): domain Bacteria; phylum Pseudomonadota; class Gammaproteobacteria; order Thiomicrospirales; family Thiomicrospiraceae; genus Thiomicrorhabdus. Next base: position 5,801 of record JAMOLY010000052.1, read on the forward strand.
TCCAAATATGACTACGGGTCATATTGAGATTGTGGCCAGTGATATTAATGTATTGAGCATGGCCGATCCTATTCCGTTTCAACTAGATGAAAAGAACGTTAGTGAAGAGGTTCGCTTAAAGTATCGTTATATCGATTTGCGTCGTGATGAGATGCAAAAAACCATGAAGCTACGTTATAACGTAACGCGTACGATGCGTCGTTATTTAGATGATCAAGGCTTTATGGATATTGAAACGCCGATGTTAACTAAATCCACTCCAGAAGGAGCGCGAGACTATTTAGTACCGAGTCGTACACACCAGAATAAATCATTTGCTCTGCCACAATCGCCTCAGTTGTTTAAACAGTTGTTGATGATGTCTGGATTTGATCGTTATTACCAAATTACACGCTGTTTCCGTGATGAAGATTTGCGTGCTGATCGTCAGCCAGAATTTACTCAGTTGGATATTGAGACCTCTTTTATGGAAGAGGATGCGGTGATGAACTTGATGGAAGGGTTGACCAAAACCCTCTTTAAAGAGGCGATTGGGGTGGAGTTTGATTATGACTTCCCACGTATGCCGTATGCCGAAGCGATTAAAAAATATGGAATTGATCGCCCTGATTTGCGTATTGATATGCAGTTGGTGGACGTGGCAGATTTATTGCAAGATATTGATTTTAAAGTGTTTGCCGCACCAGCCAAAGATCCTAAAGGGCGTGTAGCCGCGTTACGTGTACCAGGGGGGGGTAAAATGTCTCGTAAAGAGATTGATGCTTACACCAAGTTTGTGGCAATTTATGGTGCAAAAGGATTGGCGTACATTAAAGTCAATGATCTGTCAGCTGGCATTGAGGGCTTGCAGTCACCGATTGTTAAGTTCTTTCCAGATCAAGTGATGGATATTATGGCGCGTGTAGGGGCAGAAGATGGCGACATTGTCTTCTTTGGTGCGGATAAAGCGAAAGTTGTAAACGAAGCATTAGGCGCTTTACGCGTGAAAATCGGTGAAGATTTAGACATGCTAAACGGCGAGTGGAAGCCTGTTTGGGTGGTTGATTTTCCAATGTTTGAAGCGGATGAAAAAACAGCTCGTATGACGGCGATTCATCACCCATTTACTCAGCCTAAAGCCACTACCGAAGAGATTTTAAATCACGATGAGCCAGAGCAAATGCTCTCTAAAGCGTATGATTTAGTGATTAACGGTTTGGAAGTTGGGGGTGGTTCGGTTCGTATTCACAATAGTGATATGCAAGCGGCGGTCTTTAAGTTGTTAGGTATTTCAGAAGAAGAAGCGCAAGAGAAGTTTGGTTTCTTATTGGATGCGCTTAAATACGGTTGTCCGCCTCATGCGGGCATGGCGTTTGGTTTGGATCGTTTAATTATGATTTTGGGTAATATTGACTCCATTCGTGATGTAATCGCCTTCCCTAAAACCCAGTCTGCGGCGTGTTTATTAACGGCGGCACCGGGCTTAGTGGATGATGCCCAGTTGTCTGATTTAGGGTTGCGTTATAGAAAGCCAATTGTAGATGTTGCAAAGTAATACCCGAATCTTAGTTAGAAACGCGAGATGATGTGTAATATCTTGGTTTTACAAAGTAATCAAGGGCTTACACAGCATGCGTGTTTTTAACTGGGGATGAGGATTTTATATTAAATAATGAAAGTTTTGAGGTGTTGCTATGGATAATCCAATTATTGAAGATCTTTGTTGGAGATATACTGTCAAAAAATACGATACCAGTAAAAAAATTCCTCAAGAAGACCTTGATGTGCTTTTTGAGGCAATGCGACTTTCAGCGTCATCCATTAACTCACAACCATGGAGGTTCGTAGTTATTGAAAGTGACGAAGCTAAAGAGCGCATGAGTAATACATTTGCTCACAAATATCAATTTAATCAACCACATGTTTTTGATAGTTCGCACATTATTCTTTTTGGTCATAATCCACGCTACACTCGTGATGACTATGCTGAGATTGTAGATAATGGCATTAAGGACAAACGAACCAAGATAGAAGATCGAGAAGCCGCCTTTGGTGGCTTCATGTTCGCGGAGCTTAATACCGACGAAATTGGAAACACAGGTGGTTGGACAAAAGCGCAAACCTATATTTCTCTTGGTAACACGTTACATACTTTGGCACGCCTTAGAATTGATTCCACACCCATGGAAGGTATTGACACTGATTTAGTAAATGAGGCGTTTAAAAAAGAGCTGGATGGCTACCAATGCGATGTAGCTTTAGCCATTGGGTATCGTCACCCCCAAGAAGACTACAATGCAAAACTTCCCAAGTCTCGGCGCAGACATAATAGTATTATTGTGTGTATATAAAATATCACATAACAAGGCTTATCAACGCGGACAATTTACTGTGTGTTATGAGAGGCGTTAGATGTTGCAAAGTAATACCCGAATCCTCTGTTAGAAACGCGAGATTCGGGTAATAATTTAGAGTTATAGAAAATGAGTCAAAAATTAATAGATATACCCACCCAGTTAGCCTCTCGTATTGATGAGCTGGCGCTGGAAGCACCAAGTTTACCTAATTTGGATGAGGCCGAAAAATCCGCTTTAGTCACGGAGATTAAAGCGTTATTAAAGGCACAGAATGCACAAATTGTGGCGCATTTTTATGTGGATGAAGCCCTTCAAGCGCTGGCGGAAGAGACCGGCGGCTTGGTGGCCGACTCCTTAGAGATGGCGAACTTTGGTGCGCAATCTGAAGCGGACACCATTGTGGTCTGTGGCGTGCGTTTTATGGGTGAGACGGCGAAGATGTTATCGCCTGAAAAAACCATTTTAATGCCCGATATTGACGCAACCTGTTCTTTAGATTTAGGCTGTCCTGCGGATGAGTTTGGGGCTTTTTGTGCCGAACATCCTGATTACACGGTAGTGGTGTATGCCAACACCAGTGCCGAAGTAAAAGCCATTGCCGATTGGGTCGTGACTTCTGGAAATGCTTTACAAATCGTTACACATTTAAAAGAGCAAGGAAAGAAAATTATTTGGGCACCCGATCGTCATTTGGGTGACTGGATTGAAAAAGAGACCGGCATTGAGATGTTGCGCTGGCAAGGTCACTGTATTGTGCATGATGAGTTTAAAACCTTTGAGTTGGAGGAGATGAAAAAAGAGCACCCCAATGCCAAAGTGTTGGTTCATCCTGAATCCCCCAGAGAAGTGATTGCGTTAGCCGATGTAGTTGGCTCTACAAAAGTGCTGATTAACGCCGTTAAGACCATGGACGATCAAGAGTTTATTGTGGCAACCGACTTAGGTATTTTTTATAAAATGCAGCAGTTAGCACCTAATAAAAAACTGTTGGTTGCGCCAACAACCGATCGAGAAGCGGCTTGTAAAAGCTGTGCGCACTGTCCTTGGATGGCGATGAATGGTTTGCAAAACTTAGCCAGTTGTTTAAAAAATAGAACGGGTGAAGTGTTGGTTGACGAAGCGGTACGGATTAAAGCCTTAGGTTCGTTGGATAAAATGCTGGAATTTTCTCGTAATGCGGGATTGGTTAAAAAGTAACCCCCAATAAATGCATAGAGCGAGAGATATTTGGCACAAGTAAAACGTATTTTAGGCATTGACCCCGGCTCTCGTAAAACAGGGTTTGGGGTGATTGAATCTGGGCGTTATCATCCAACTTATGTGGTGAGTGGGGTGATTCGAGTTGAGAAATTTTCGGGCGCTCAACGTCTTAAAAATATTTTTGAATCGGTGTGCCAGTTAATTGATCAGTATCAGCCGAATGTGATGTCGGTTGAGAAGATGTTTGTTTACAAAAACCCTAAGTCGGCGCTTATTTTAGGGCAGGCTAGGGGGGTAATTTTATGTGCGGGTGCGATTAAAGGGGTGTCGATTATGGAGTATACCCCTACACAAATTAAAAGCACCATTGTAGGAAAGGGTCATGCCACTAAAGAACAAGTTCAGTTTATGGTGCAAACCCTTTTAAAATTGACGGATACCCCACAAGAAGATGCTGCCGATGCACTTGCTTGTGCGCTTTGTCATGATCGTTATATGTCTTTAGGTATTGATCCTGAGTTGATTTCAAAAGGCACTCAATTTTAGTTTTTTTAAAAAATTTACCCCCCCCTTTGTTATTTAAAAAGAGTATTACAATTTTATGATTGGTTTTTTACGTGGTAATTTGGTTCAAAAACGTCCACCTTTATTGGTGATGGACGTGCAAGGTGTGGGGTATGAAATTGAAGCGCCGATGTCGACGTTTTATCAGTTAGAATCCCTCCAGAATGATGTCACCATTTTGACACACATGCACGTTCGTGAAGATGCTATGCTGTTGTTTGGCTTTGCTTCTGAGCCTGAGCGCGTGTTGTTTAAAACCTTAATTAAGGTGAATGGCGTGGGGGCTAAAATGGCGTTGGCTATTTTATCTTCGATGGCGGTTAATGAATTTTGTTCGTATGTGGATACTGGAGATACTGCGGCTTTGACGCGTATTCCGGGTGTGGGTAAAAAGACCGCAGAACGGTTGCAAATAGAGATGCGAGATCGCCTAAAAGAGGTGGTTAAGTTGGGTCTGTTATCTTATGAAAATACCACAACCACCTTTGACGCTCAGGGGGATTTAAACCCTCAAAAAGCGGCCTTTTCAAATACATTGCAACAATCGGCGTGTGAGGCATTGATCTCATTAGGCTATAAAAATACACAGGCTGAAAAAATGGTTTCGGCGGTGTACGAGGCCGAGCTCACATTAGAAGCGTTGATTAAGCGAGCGTTGCAAGGGGTTAAGCTGTAAATGATTGAAACAGATCGCATAGTGGGTTCTCAAGAGGTGGCGGACGATATGTACGCTGCCCCGTCGGTTCGTCCAAATCAAATTCGAGACTACATTGGACAAACGGCGGTAAGGGAGCAGTTGCAGCTCTCAATGGATGCCGCTAAGATGCGCAGTGAAGCACTTGATCATGTTTTGCTCTATGGCCCTCCCGGTTTAGGGAAGACCACGCTGTCCAATATTATTGCGCAAGAGATGGGCGTAACACTGCGCCAAACCTCTGGGCCTGTGATTGAAAAACCCGGCGATTTAGCTGCGATTTTAACGCGCTTAGAGCCACATGATGTTCTGTTCATTGATGAAATTCATCGTTTAAGCCCCATTGTAGAAGAGGTGTTGTACCCTGCGATGGAGGATTATCAAATTGATATTATCATTGGCGATGGTCCTGCGGCGCAAAGCGTTAAAATTGATATTCCACCGTTTACTTTGGTGGGCGCGACCACGCGTGCGGGGCTGCTTACCTCGCCATTACGAGACCGTTTTGGTTTGGTACAACGTTTGGAGTTTTACAGTGATGAAGAGTTAACGCAGATTGTTACGCGTTCTGCTCAAATTTTAGGCATAGAGGCGGAAGAGACAGGCGCACAAGAGATTGCCCGACGTTCACGTGGCACGCCTAGGATTGCGAATCGTCTATTAAGACGTGTAAGAGACTATGCACAAGTAAAAGGGGGTGGTATTATCACCTCCGATATTGCTGATTTGTCGTTACAATTATTAGAAGTTGATCGTTTGGGATTGGATAAAATGGATCGCCGTTTTTTAGAAATGTTAATCGAAAAATTTGAAGGTGGTCCTGTTGGTATTGATAATGTCGCAACCGCTTTAGGTGAAGAGCGTGGCACAATTGAGGATGTAATTGAGCCTTTTTTAGTGCAACAAGGATTTTTAATTCGAACGCCAAGAGGGCGTATGGCGACGTTGAATGCGTACCAACATTTAGGACAAATAAAACCTGAAACGTAAATGTTTATAGGTTAAAATACGTGCCTTTTAGTAAGGTATTGTTGTAGATTGGAACAAGGATAAAAGGAAACCCATGGATAGCAGTGATTTAGTTGAGTTGGTCTTAGAAGCAAGTATGGTCGTACAGGCCATAATGATTTTACTTCTTTTTATGTCTTTGATGGTTTGGGCGGTTGCGTTTAGTAAGTGGTATCAAATACGAACGGCGCACAGAGCGGCTCAAGAATTTATGGATAATTACCAAAAAACACAAGACTTAACCCTGTTTTATCGTGAGGATCAAATTTCAAAAAATCATGGCAAAGGGTTATCTCATATTTTTTTGGAAGGATTTAAGGAATTTTTACGTTTGAAAAACCAAGGGGTTGTTGAGGTTGGTGACTTAATGGCTGGTACACAGCGTATGATGAAAGTGGCTTTTTCAAAAGAAGCCGATAAATTAGAAAACCGACTTTCTGTTTTAGCTACGATTGGTTCTTCGGCACCCTACATTGGATTGCTTGGAACGGTTTTGGGAGTGATTCATGCTTTTCAGGGGTTAGGGGGGATGGAAAACGCAACACTGGCCGCGGTGGCTCCTGGTATTTCAGAGGCATTGATTGTTACGGCCGTTGGGTTGTTTGCCGCGATTCCTGCGGTGATTACTTACAATAGTTTGGTGAGTCGTGCAGATCGCTTGTTGAATGAGTATGAAAATTTTGCAGAGACGTTTTTAGGCACTTTGCAACGTGATGCAAGCTTGTCTAAAAAATAATATGGATGATAGGAAGTAAATATGCAAGCGGGATTTCGTAATCAGAGACAAAAAAAGCGTTTAGTTGCAGAGATTAACGTGGTGCCTTATGTTGATGTTACCTTGGTTTTGTTAATTATTTTTATGATAACGTCGCCTACTGTTCAGCAGTCTGTAACGGTTGACTTGCCTCAAACGCCACAGGTTGTGAGTCAAAACGAGCAAGCGGCCGAAGATGAAACCAAGCCTTTTGTGATTACGGTAACCAAAGAGGGAATGTATAAAACCTCTGAACAACCTGAAATTATTTTAAGCAATAAAGATATTGAGTCATTAGTGGCGGAGGTGATGGCGCGTACCCAATTAAATCCGAATAAAATGATTTACATTCAAGGTGATCGTACAGCACCTTATGGCAAGGTTGTTAATATTTTTGTTTTATTAAAATCAAATGGTGTGGAACAAGTGACTTTATTAACGGAATCTGAAGGGAATGCACGTTAATGATTGGTTTTATTCTTCGACACCCTATGGCCGTTTTTTTGTCAGTATTGTTGCACATTATACTAGTTACTTTGCTTGCGATTGAGTGGGCTGAACCAGATACAAGCATGAAAGTATCCTCGATAAAGTCAGAAAACCCTAAACCCAGTACAACGTCTGAAATTCGCCAGATAGAGCCACTAAAAACATTTGCGGTGGACGCAAGTTTGGTTCAAGAAAAGCTGGAGAAAATCAGAGTTCAAGAAGAAGCTAGAAAACTGGAAAGCCAACTATTAGAGGCTAAAACGCAAAAAGAACGTGAGCGTTTAAAAGAGTTGCAAAAACGTCAAAAAATTGAGCAAGAAAAAGCAGAAAAAGCCCGAAAACAGGCGGTTCAACAACGGGCAGAAACTGAGGCTGAACGTAGAAAAACAGAGCTGGAACGTCAAAAAACAGAAGAAGCAAAACGTTTAGCACAACTGGAAAGAAGCAAGGCAGACGCTGAGAAAGCGAAGGCCAAAGAGGCTAAAAAGGCCGCTGAAAAAGCCGAAAAAGAACGTTTAAAATCCATTGAAAAATCTAAGCAGGCTGAAAAAACACGCTTACTTGAAGAGAAGAAAAAGTTGGCGTTAGAAAAAGAAAATGTAGCGAAAGCAAAAGAGAACGAAGCATTAAAGCAAGCGCAAGAAAAGGCCAAAGCTGCCGCCGCATTGCAGAGTCAATTGGATGAAGAAGCAAGTGCACAACGTAAGGCTCAGAAGCGTAAGCAACTGGTGTCATTAAGAGAGAGCTATATCTCTGCGATTAGTGCTAAAGTGAGAGATAATTGGCGGACACCTGCACGAATTTCATCTAAAGCGGTGTGTGATTTACAAATCATACAAACGCCCAAAGGGAATGTAACCAGTGTTAAAATATTGAACTGTAATGAATTTGCCACCAAGCAGTTTAAAGTTGCTGCAGAAAAAGCGGTTTACCGTTCAGAGCCGTTACCTAAACCACCCGTTAAAGAGCTGTTTGAAAGAGAAATTACATTTAAATTTAAACCTTAAAAAAAGAATATCTATGATTTTAAAATTTAACAATACTGTTCAATTATTATGGCGTTTTATGTTTCAAATGATCTCTCAAATTAAGGCTAAGGCCGTATTTGTTTTAATGTTTGTCTTAATTTCTCCCCCCCTCTGGGCAGGGCTGACGATTGAAATTAGTGAGGGGTATGACAATGCGATTCCAATTGCGGTTGTGCCGTTTGGGTTTGAATCGCAGGTTGATGGAAAATCACAAGGTGATAATACGTCTGCAAAAAAATCGGCACCAGTGGATTTAGCTCAGGTTATCTCGGCTAATTTACGACGCAGTGGTCAATTTAAACCGTTATTAAACTCATCTTTGCCAGGCCAGCCTTCGAGCGTTGATGACATTGTATTTAGACAGTGGCGTTCGTTGGATGTAGATAACATGCTGATTGGTAAATTAGTTGATCAAGGTGGAGGTTTTTATCAAGTTGACATGCGTTTTATGGATGTATTACGTAAAAAACAAGTGTTGGGTAAACGTTGGAATAAAGTGCCTAAGGAGAATTTGCGCCAAATTGCTCACCAAATCAGTGATTTGATTTATGAAGAGTTGACGGGAGTTCGAGGCGCATTTAATACTCAAATTGCTTATGTTACTCTGCGTAAAAAAAATAAAAAAAGACATTACACATTAGAAGTTGCGGATTCAGACGGGTTTAACGCACAATCCATTTTAAAATCAACCCAGCCAATTATGTCGCCAAGCTGGTCGCCCGATGGTCAAAAATTGGCGTATGTTTCGTTTGAAAATGGGCGTTCAGAGGTGTTT
>JAMOLY010000053.1 GCA_027068835.1 Thiomicrorhabdus sp.
TGCGTTGGCCCTGGGGGGGGGGGGAATTTTAAAAAAAGAAATACTACCCTAAAAAAGGGTGCTACCCTTATTTTAAGGGTGCCAAAGCCCCCCTAAAACAGTATCTCTTTGTGCGCCTGTTACGTGAGAGAGTGGCACCATTTTATTTTCAATACGCTGTTTGGCGAGCCAAGCGCACATCATGGCTTCAATGGCATTAGGGTTGATGTTAATAGTTTGGGTACTCTGTACCAAGCAGTCACTTAGATGATCTTGAATGGTTTGAATGAGCAGGGTATTGAATGCCCCTCCTCCGGTAATCCAAACGGGTATCTGGCTATGAGATGGGGCTGTGTGTTGCGACTGTATTTTTTGTATTTCTGTGGCAATGGTGTTGGCACTAAAGTGAGTGAGAGTGCAAAGAATATCTATTGGTAAAAGTGCTTCTGAATCGGATAGTTGTTCAATTTGTTGAGTCAGCCAACTCAAGTTAAAGGTTTCACGCCCAGTACTTTTCGGGTGTGTAAGCTTAAAATAGGGGTGTGCAAGCAGTTGCTGTAATAAGGCTTGGTTAAGGGTTCCTTGTTGTGCGAGTTTTCCACCGTCGTCAAAAGGTCGGTTAAAGTACTTTTGGCAAATTTCATCCATTAACGCATTACCAGGCCCTGTATCGTAGCCTTGTAAAATATCCCCCCCCCCCTCTTTATAGGGGTTATTTTTGAGTTGACTGGGTAGGTAGCTTACATTGGCGATGCCACCAATGTTAACGACAAAGCAGGGTTTTTTTTGTTGAAACAGCATTTGATGAAAGGCGGGGGCAAACGGAGCCCCTTGTCCTGAAAGCGCCATATCATCCACTCTAAAGTCTGCCACGGTCTGTATTTTTGTGGTTTTCGCAATGAAGGCGGGGTGGCCAATTTGTAACGTCATCGGAATGTGTGGCGCATGGTAGATGGTTTGGCCATGACTGCCAATGGCACAAATATCTTGGGGTGTTAAGTTCTGTTCGGCAAGCAGTTGTTGGGTCGCTTGAATAAATTGTTGTGAGAGGTCGAAAGAGAGTTGCGCGAGTTGTTCAAGCGATAGGGCGTTATTTTGATTAAGTTGAACCAGTTGGTGTTTTAAGCTTGAGGGCAGCTCTGGGCTAATAAAGTGTTGTAATAAAATTTTTCCCCCCTTAAATTCAACCAGTGCGGCATCCACTCCATCGGCACTGGTGCCTGACATCAGCCCGATGAAGTATTGTGTGCGGAGGGGACAAGGTGAATTGAGCTTGCTCAATAGTGGGGGCTCTGGAGTAGAAAAATTCATTTACTCAAAATTTCGTGCAACGTGCGTTCTACCATCTAAGCGTTTAAGTTGTGAAAGCAAGAAGGTTGATGTGGTTTTGAATTCAGCTCTGTATTTTTTAGCCAAAGGTTGCGCGTCTGGAAATTTTACTTTTAATGGGTCAACGTGTTTATTTTTCACGCGGAATTCGTAGTGTAGATGTACGCCTGTTACCATGCCTGTTTTTCCCATGTAGCCAATGATATCGCCTTGTTTGACGTGTTGGCCTTTTTTAAATTTTCCAAATTTTGAAAAGTGAGCGTACAGCGTGGTGTATTTTCCTGCATGTTTGATTTTGACGTAGCGTCCATAGCCCTTGCCCCAGCCTCTAAAGATCACTTTGCCGTCACCAGTGGCACGAATAGGCGTGCCTTTTGGTCCGCCATAATCCACTCCACGGTGCGGTCGAGTGCGCTTTAAAACGGGATGAAAGCGCTTTGGGTTGTATTTTGAAGTGATACGAACGTAATCAACAGGGCTACGTAAAAAGGCTTTTTTTAGATTTCTACCTTTTTCATCGTAATAACCAATAACCTTGTCATTGTCTCGAACAATAAAGGCTTGGTGGGTTTGTTTTTGGTTGTTACTGGTGATTTGTGCGGCAAGAATATTGCCATCACCAATGTATTTTCCATCTAAATATTTGGTTTCATAGATAACTTTAAAGGTATCGCCAGATTGAAGTTCACGAGAAAAATCAACGTCCCAAGCAAATACATCGGATAAATTCATGATGCTTCGAGCACTTAACCCAGCTTTTTTAGCGGCAATGTAAAATGAACCGTTGATGATGCCTGATGCGGTCTCAGTTCGAATGTCAATGGGCTTCTTTTTTTCGAGAATACGGTAACCATTTTCCGTTTTAATCAGTTCGTGTGAAAGCGTTTGTGATTTAGGGTAGAGAATCTTTTGCAGTTGATGGTGCTTGTCTACCCAAACAGTTAATTGATCGCCTGAGCGAACGTTGGTCAAATAGTGACTGTTTTTGAGCTTATTAATGGCATGGGTGGTGGCGGGTGATATTTTTAATCGGTCTAACGCTGCTCCTAAAGATCCGTTTTTACGAATTTTTACAACCAATTCTTGCCACTCTTTTGCAGTGGGTTCGGAAGAGGTTGCTGAGGGTTCAAGGTGCTTGGTTTGTTCGGGCAGTGCGTGTTGTGTTCGTTTGGGTTCAAATGGCGTATTGGCATTGGCAGAAAAAAAGAACGAAATGAACCCAGCAACGAATAACGTAGCCAAAATTGTTTTCCAAATGTACGGTAGGGAGAGTGCTTTTTTCATTTAGGTTCGTTGCAGTTTAATTAGAGCCATTTTTTTGTATGGCCAATTATACCGAAAACAAGAGGGCGTACCTTTGAAAAAGCATTGCAATTTACATTTAAATTGAAGCAAAAGGAGTAGAGACTTTACTTTTTTGCCTGTAGTCTTAGTAGGATTACGCAACCAAACGCTGTTTTTTCAGATTTTTCAACCAGATGTTTGTTCACTTTTGCCCAGCTGGCAATGTCTTGTTCGGCACTTGGATCGGTGCACTCAATCGCAATGAGCTCGCCTGCTTGGCTTTTGCGTACTTGCTGTTGTAGTTTAATGACGGGCATCGGGCATTTTAGTCCTTTGGCGTCAATGGTGTGGCTAGGTTCTGGGAGGTTCATTTTAATGGCCTTGGTTGGTTGCTTAAAAGTGTATCGAAAATACGGTATAATTTCCGCTATTTTTTCAAGCAGTTTTTAAGTGTAAAGAGGTTTTTAACGGTGTCGGCAACAGCAGCTACAGATATTCGCACGTTTCAGGGGTTAATTCAAACGCTACAAGCCTTTTGGGCGGAACAAGGGTGTGTGATTATGCAACCCTACGATAATGAAATGGGGGCAGGAACGTTTCACCCTGCCACCTTTTT
>JAMOLY010000054.1 GCA_027068835.1 Thiomicrorhabdus sp.
GGGAATAGCTAGCTATTCGCAAGGTTTTCAACGAAAATCAGACGTATTTTAGCCTTTTTTATCCGCGCATCCTTTCGTGCAAAGGTCTCAACTAGTCATTATAACCTGTTTATAAGGCATAAAGATGGAAATTCAAGTTATCGCGTGAGTTTCATTACTCGGGCTTTGTCTCGGTTCCACTCTCGGTCTTTTTCGGTAGCACGTTTATCGTGTAGTTTTTTACCTTTTGCTAAGCCAATGGTGAGTTTGACTTTACCTGCTTTACTCCAGTGCATGTCTAATGGCACAACCGTTAAGCCATCTTTATCTACTTTAGACGTTAAGCGCTCGATCTCTTTGCGGTGCAATAGCAATTTTCTTAAACGCAGTGGGTCGTGAAATGAGTGGGTTGAGGCGGTAATTAAGGGCTGGATTTGTGCGCCAAATAAAAAAGCTTCGTGGTTCTTAAGTAAAATATAGCTCTCTTTAATATTCACTTTACCATCACGAATGCTTTTAATCTCCCACCCTTGCAGGGATAGCCCAGCTTCGTAAGTTTGCTCAATGCTGTAATCAAAACGCGCTTTTTTATTTTGTGCAATGGTGTTAGGGCTGGATTTTTTTTTAGGTTTTTTTGCCATCTGGTGTGCCCTGAGTTATTTTTTTGATTAAGTCGTTATTGGGCAATTATAGCAAACAGATAGAGAGGGGATAAAAATTTAGAGGGAAAATGGATGGCATTACTGATTTGCATGTTACATACCAAGTTCTTATGGTCAACAATGATCCTGATTTTTGGTGCCCATAACTTCTTGAATGGGTTTGGGTTGGCTATAGTGGTAGCCTTGATGGTGGTGTACTCCGATGTCATTTAATTTGTCAATAATCTCTTGATTTTCAACGTATTCAGCCACGGTTTCTAAGTTCATTAAGTTAGCAATGTTTTGCATAGATTTAACCATTTCAAATTTAATGGGATCATGGGCAATGTCTTTAATAAAGCTACCATCAATTTTTAAGGTGTTAAGGGGCAGGGCGTAGAGATATTCAAAAGAGGCCATGCCCGTTCCAAAATCATCTAGAGAAAATAAGCAGCCTTTTTTGGATAGTTTTTTAATGAATATTTTGGCTTCTTTTAAGTTTGATACGGCGGTGGTTTCGGTGATTTCAAAGCAGAACTTATGGAAGGGCAGTTGGGAAGATTCAATGATTTGAATAATACGATTTGCCGCATCGGGAACGGTGAGCGTGGTGCCTGATAAATTGATGGATATGTGGTTTACTTTGTTTAAAAACTCTGGCTGTTCGCTTAAATGGTTTACCACTTCTTGTACCATATAAAAATCCACATCAGGCATCACTTGAAACCGTTCAAGGGTTGGAATGAAGTTGACAGGACTAATGATTTTGTCCCCTTCTTTCAAGCGAACCAATGATTCGTAAGAGGGAGGGAGTTTTTCTGGGTTTTGGCTTTTAATGATGGGCTGCAAATAGACGATTAGTTGGTGGTTTGTAATCGCATTTCGAATACGTTGTACCCAGTTGACCAACTCTTTTTCAAGTTGCAGTTCTGGACTGTCGATCCAAAAAATAGAAATGGTATTGCCCCCTTTGTGTTTGGCGTGGTAGCAGGCTGTATCGGCTGCGGCAAACAGGGCGTGGATATTTTCTGTGGGTGTTTGAAAGAGAATACTACCAATACTGACTCCGATAGAGAGCGTTTGACCTTGGTAATCCATTTTGAAATTTTGAATGAGAGTTTGCAGTTGTTGTAAGGCGTTTAAAAGTGAACTTTCATTTGTGTTTTGGATAATGAGAATAAAGTCATCACCGCCAATACGTGCAATATTTGCATGAGGAATGTTTTTAATAAACTGTTCAATTTGTTCTGAGAGTTTAATTAAAAGTTGATCCCCAACGGGGTGTCCAAAAGTATCATTAATAATTTTGAATTTATCCAAATCAAAGTAACAAATTGCATGGGTTTTGCTTGAGTTTTGGATGGCTGTGATTTTTTTTAATTTTTTGGTAATGTAAAGTCGGTTGTGCAATCCTGTGAGCGTATCGTGGTTTGCTTGAAAGAGAAGCAATTGCGCCTGAGTGGTTTGACTTTTAAGCAGTTGTTCAGTGTTTGAAACCAGTTGGTTAAAATTTTGATAGGACTTTCCAATATCGTCGGTGTGTTTTTCAGGTAGGCGAATACTGTAGTTTTGTTCATTGGACGTTTTTTGTAACGCGCGGTTTAGGATCGAAATGCGTTTACTGAAAAAATTATCTAAGTAGAGGGTAAAGAGTAGTGCCAAGCCAAAACCGATTGCAAAAATTTGCATTAAAAATAGAGTTAAGCTGTCTTTGGCTTCATCGTAGCTTTCTTTGGTAAAAAACAGTTCAATCTTCCCCTGTTTTACTCCTTGGTAAGATAATACTTCTTGTTTTTTGATTAGGTCATTTGCATTAAGGTTGGCATGGCGTTGAATGGTTAATATTTTGTTGCCATTAGCGTTGTAAATATTGGTTTTGGATAGCATGTTTAATGCATTAAGTTTTGTTGATATATTTGAAATGGAATCAGGCGTATTATTGGTGATGAGTTGAATAGCGTCTTGGGTCATTAATGTGCTGATGGCCTTTGCCTGAATGTCTATGTTATTGGAAATGATCTCTTTTTGTTTTTCACTTAAAAGGTAAGCTAATCCACCATTAGTCAAGAGTAATATGGCAATAAATAGTAAGTTGAGCTTAACCCTTAAGATCATTATTTCAGAGTCTTTGTCGCTGAGTGGTTAGAATTTACCATACGTTATAGATTTTCTTTTAAGAGTAAGCTTGAAATATAGCATATTAAATCGGTAGGTTAAGTCGAAAATAGCTCGTTTTAGTGTTTAAATTCCTTTTTAGAGCCTTGGGTTTCGGTGTTTTACTTAATAGATAGGTACTTTGTAGAATGGGTTTGAGGTGTCTTGTACTAGGTTGGGTAGTAAGTAGCCTGATAGACATTTTCGTAATTGATTATGCAAGTTAAGTGCGGTATAGCGATCAACTTCAAAGTGCGCCGCGCCTTGTACTTGGTCGAGCTGATTTAGGTAGTAAGGCAATACGCCTTGTTCAAAGAGTTTATGACTCAGAGCTTCTAATATTTTTACTTGGTCATTAATGCCTTTAAGTAATACGCTCTGGTTTAACAGGTGAAACCCCGCCTCTTTATAAAGAGAGAACAGTTGTTGGGTTTGAGGGCTAAGTTCATTGGCATGATTGCAATGAACCACGAGTACCTTATTTAATCGAGTGTGCTTTGCCCATACGATTAACGTTTGAATTGGTGCTTTACTGGGCGCGACAACGGGAGTGCGTGAATGAATTCTAAGGGTTTTAATGTGCGGGATAGCTTCAATTTTTTTGATGAGTTGAACCAGACCTTTTTCAGAAAGGCTCATCGGGTCGCCACCGCTTAAAATAACTTCGTGAATGCTGGGGTCTTGTGCAATGTAGTTGAGTGCTTTTTGCCAATGTTGGGTGTTCACTTGTTCAGAGTAAGGAAAGTGACGACGAAAACAGTAACGGCAGTGAATGTCACATTTGGGACTGGCAATGAGTAGCACGCGCCCGTGGTATTTGTGAATTAAACTGGGCGTGGGATTAAACGTTAGATCATTAACGGGATCTTTGCTAAAACCAGCGGCTGTTTCGTTCTCTATTTGCAGTGGCAAAATTTGTTTTAAGAGAGGGTCAGAGGGATCATTGGGCTGCATCTGTGCCAAAAATTCACGGGGTACTTTCAGAGGGAAAGGGCTGTTTAAATCGATTTTAAGGGATTGAACCGCTTTTGGGTTGAGCTGAAGGGTTTTGCATAATGTTTGGGTCGTGTCGGTCATATTTATCAGTGTTTGTGTTGCCAGTTTTGAGATAAGGGGGTTTTACGTTAGAATATGTTCATTAATTTTTGGGTTAATTCCCGTATTCTATGACAAGTATTCAGGTAAAGATATGGCAACGTACAGCACAAACGAATTTAAAAACGGTTTAAAATTTTTAATGGACGGTCAACCGTGCTCAATTGTTGAGACCACCAGTGTTTCACCAGGAAAAGGGCAAGCCTTTAACCGTGTACGCTACCGTAACCTGATGACGGGTCGAGTATTAGAAAAAACCTTTAAATCGGGCGAGAAAGTCGAAGCGGCCGATGTTGTGGATACGGATTTACAATATTTGTATGCAGATGGTGATTTTTGGCACTTTATGGATACTGAAACGTTTGATCAATATCAAGCGATGGAAGCTGCGGTAGCCGATGTTAAAAAATGGTTAATCGAGCAAGACATGTGTACCGTCACCTTATTTAATGGTCAACCCATTTCGGTGACACCTCCCAAACAAATTACCTTAGAAATTACCGACACCGATCCTGGCCTAAAAGGCGACACCGCTGGAACAGGTGGCAAACCCGCAACCCTTTCAACGGGTGCAGTGGTGCAAGTACCTCTGTTTGTACAAATTGGTGAAAAAGTGATTGTAAACACTGAAAAAGGTGAATACATCTCTCGTGCTAAATAAGTGCAAGACGTTAATCGTTTGATGAAACCGACTACGTTAAAAAAACGCTCGCAGCTCTTTCAGCAGTTGCGGGCGTTTTTTTATGGGCGTTTACCTTATGATGTGAATTTAATAAGCGTTTAATTGTGTGAAGGTCTCCAAATTTAAATAACTAAAAAAGTTAACATGGTTATAGTTTTTTTTAAAAAAATGATAAAAATTTAACAAGAGTTTAAGGTAAATGGACTTAAAGAAGCTAGAGCAAAATATAGAAACAATCGTTAAAGGTTTTAGCGAGGGTAATAATCAAAAGGAATTTATCTATGAATTTTTGCTTGCCTACCAGTTTCCAAAATCATCGATCACACGCCTTAAAAAAGGGGATTACAACAAATCAAAACATGATGGTGAAATTCTTTGGAAGAAAAACCTATTCTTTAAAATTGAAAGTCAGCAAGACCTACATTTAACCATTGATGAAGCCCAAAAAAATCAAGCCGTTTTAAAACAGCACCCACGTTTTATTATTATCACCGACTTTAAAACATTATTGGCCGTAGACACCAAAATAGGTGATAGCCTTGATATACCGTTTGTAGAACTCAGTAAAAACGTTACTTTTTTTCTACCTTGGATGGGGATGGAAAAAACACAAATTCAAAGCCTAGATTTTGCGGATGTTAAAGCGGCCGAAAAGCTGGCGCAGCTTTACGATATTATTATTCAAGAAAATCATATTGAAACAGATTCCGAAAGGCACGAGCTTAATATCTTTCTTTCACGGCTATTATTCTGTTTTTTTGCCGAAGATACGGGCATTTTTAAAGCGGGCCTTTTCACTAATGCCATCGCATCACACACCAGTGACGATGGTCACGATTTGCAAGACTATCTGGTAGCCTTATTTAAGACTCTCAATATTGAAAAACGTAGCAATGAATCTGCACATTTTAAAGATTTTGAATACGTTAATGGCGGATTGTTTTCGGTGGATTATCCTGTGCCTAAGCTCAATGCCAAAGCACGAAAAATGATGATTGATTCGGGTAAATTAAATTGGAAGCAGATCAACCCTGATATTTTTGGTTCAATGATGCAAGCGGTGGTACACAGTGATCAACGCGGTAGTTTAGGAATGCACTACACCTCGGTTGCCAATATTATGAAAGTCATTGAACCGCTGTTTTTAAATGACTTAAAAGAGCAGTTAGAGAGCGCTGAGAATAGTGAAAGTAAGCTCACCAAACTACTTGATAGACTTTATCACTTGCGCCTCTTTGACCCCGCCTGCGGCTCAGGTAATTTTTTGATTATTGCCTATAAAGAACTGTGCAAACTAGAAATTGAAATTTTTAAACAGTTACAGCAAATCAGTAATAAATGGAATACCGCCACATCGGGTATTCGACTCACTCAGTTTTACGGTATAGAGTTAGATGATTTTGCTCATGAAACCGCTAAGCTCTCACTCTGGTTGGCAGAACATCAAATGAATTTGGCCTTTAAAACCGTCTTTGGCAGTGCCAAACCAACCCTACCGTTGCAAGAGGGGGGGAATATTGTTTGTGGTAATGCGACACGGGTAAATTGGGAGGAGGTTTGTCCCAAAGAGGAGGGCGTTGAGATTTATATTATGGGGAACCCGCCTTATTTGGGTTCAAGTATGCAGTCTAAAGAACAAAAAGAGGATATGAAAATTGTTTTTAAAGATACTAAGGGTTATAAAAATTTAGATTATATTTCTTGTTGGTTTTTGATCGGTTCGGAGTACATTCAAGGTATTAACTCTAAGTTGGCTTTTGTTTCTACAAATTCAATTTGTCAGGGACAGCAAGTAGCAATGCTTTGGCCTAATATTTTTTCTTTGAACATTGAAATTGGGTTTGCACACCAATCTTTTAAGTGGACTAATCATGCAAAAGGAAATGCAGGTGTTACTTGTATTGTGGTTGGATTAAGAAATGAATCAAATTTACAAAAAAGAATATTTAAAGGCGGAATTCATCAATCTGTTCGGAATATAAATGCATATCTTGCGAATGGAAGTAATTTAATAGTTCTTAAAAGGAGTAAACCTTTATCTAGTTTGCCAATTATGACTTACGGTAATAAAGCAGTTGATGGCGGTCATTTGATTTTATCAAAACAAGAATCAGATAAAATCATCAATGAATATCCTGAATCAAGTAGATTTATAAAAAAATTATCAGGTTCAAGTGAGTTCATACGAAGCAGCGGAAGGTTTTGTTTATGGCTTACAAGTGAAGACATTCCTTTAATAGAAAAAATATTGCCTATTCAAAATAGAATTAATAAAGTTGAGGAAATGAGGTTGAGAAGTAGAGATGTAGGAGCTAATAAATTGGCAAGTAGACCACATCAGTTTAGAGATATATCTCAGTCAAATAACAATGCGATAATAATTCCTCGAGTATCATCAGAAAGGCGTTCTTATATTCCAGTAGGCTTTCTTGAAAATGACACCATAATCCTTGATTCAGCTCAAGCTATCTATGATCCAGAGTCTTGGGTATTCGCTATAGTTTCATCCCGCACCCACATGACATGGGTACGCACCGTAGCAGGTCGTCTTAAAACGGATTACCGTTATTCATCCGCTCTCTGCTACAACACCTTCCCTTTCCCTGAAATAACCGAAGCCCAAAAAACCACTCTAGAAGACCATGTTTTTAATGTGTTGGATGAACGGGAAAAGTATCCCGAAAAAACCATAGCAGAACTTTATGATCCCGATAAAATGCCAGAAGGCTTACGACAAGCTCACCATGAAATGGATTTGGCGGTAGAGCAATGTTATCGAAAAAAGCTTTTTAAAAGCGATGAAGAGCGCCTTGAGTATTTGTTTAAGCGGTATGAAGAGATGATTGAAGCTGAAAAGGCGGAGAAAAACCGTGAATGATAGTCAGATAGTTATTTATCAAAACAATCAAGGAGGGGTACAGCTTGATGTGCGCCTTGAGGATGAAACCGTTTGGTTAAATCAAGCACAAATAGCGCAGCTGTTTGGTAAAGCTCGGAGTACCATTTCTGAACATATTAGCCATATCTTTAAAGAAGAGGAGTTGTCAGAAAATGTGGTGTGTCGGGATTTCCGACACACCACACAACATGGCGCTATAGAGGGAAAAACACAGCAAAAATCGGTTAAGTTTTATAATTTAGATTTGATTATATCCGTTGGTTATCGGGTTAAATCTCAACAGGGTACACAGTTTCGAATTTGGGCTACCCAGCGTTTAAAATCGTACCTTGTTAAAGGCTTTGTTTTAAATGATTATCGCTTTAAAACAGGCAAATCTATGCAGTATTTTGATGAGTTGCAACAACGAATTCGTGAAATACGTCTTTCTGAAAAGTTTTTTTACCAAAAAATTAAAGACATTTACACCACCAGTATTGATTACAACGCTAAGGACGAAAAAACTCGACAGTTTTTTCAAAAAGTACAAAATAAATTGCTTTGGGCCATTAGTCAGCAAACAGCCGCCGAATTGGTGTATCGACGTGTAGATGCAAGCTTGCCACTGATGGGCATGTTGTCGTTAGATGCGGATAAATCCAAATCAATTACAAAACAGCAAGCGAGTATTGCTAAAAACTACCTAAATGAAGAGGAGATAAAGTTGCTGGGGTTGCTGGTAGAGCAATATCTTGCCTTTGCTGAAACGATGGCACAGCAACAAACCCCTATGAAGATGCAAGATTGGAGTGACCGTCTTGATACAATTTTGCAGTTAAACGGTCGGGAGTTGTTGAATCATGCCGGTAAAATTAGTCAACAACAAGCTAAAGAGAGATCTGCACAAGAGCTGGATAAATATCGTGAACAGCAAAAAGCTATTGAAATTGAAAAAAGCTTGAAAGAGATCGAATTTGATATTAAACAATTGAATGCTTTTAATGATTAAGCAGACAACTTATAGAAAATTTAAAGGAAAGCCATGCCAAACTTTGTTGACGTACCTTATGCCCAAACAGGTGATAGCCTAAGCACCAATAAAATGGGTATGCGGGATATGCAGGTTAAAGCATTTGAGGCTAGAGATGCACAGTATTTGTTGTTAAAAGCTCCGCCAGCATCGGGTAAGTCACGCGCTTTAATGTTTTTAGCGTTGGATAAATTGTATAACCAAGGTGTAAAAAAGGTGATTGTGGCTGTGCCTGAACGCTCAATTGGAGCCTCTTTTGCAACAACAAACTTAACCTCACATGGTTTTTTTGCTGATTGGGAGGTGGAGAGTAAATATAATCTGTGCATTCCCGGTGGAGATTCTAGTAAAGTAAATGCGTTTGTGGCATTTATGGAAGATTCGAGTGCCACCATTTTGGTGTGTACCCATGCTACCTTACGTTTTGCATTTGATGCGGTGAATGAAAGTGATTTTAACAATTGCCTGATTGCGATTGATGAGTTTCACCACATATCCGCCGATGCTGAAAACCGCTTGGGTGAGGTAATGCGTTCTATTATGAGTAATACAACGGCTCATATTATCGCTATGACGGGTTCTTATTTTAGGGGTGACAGTGTGCCTGTTTTATTACCCGAAGAGGAGGCTAAGTTTACGAAGGTTATTTATAACTACTATCAGCAGTTAAACGGTTATAAATATTTAAAAACGCTGGGAATTGGTTATCATTTTTATCAAAGAAGTTACCTAACGGCGATTGATGAAGTGCTGGATACGGATAAAAAAACCATTTTGCATATCCCTAATGTGAATGCAGGTGAGTCAACCAAAGATAAATATAAAGAGGTTGACCGTATTCTGGATATTGTGGGGGTGGTTGAGTCTCAAAATGAAGAAACAGGTTTAATTTATCTTAAACGCCACAGTGATGCTAAGGTATTAAAAGTCGCTGATTTAGTGAACGATAATCCGAAGGACAGAGATAAAATTACCGCTTATCTGCGAGATATGAGTGATGTTGATGATCTTGATTTAATTATTGCGTTAGGTATGGCAAAAGAGGGCTTTGATTGGCCTTATTGTGAACATGCTTTAACGGTAGGGTATCGTGGCTCATTGACTGAAATTATTCAGATTATTGGGCGTGCCACTCGCGATAGCTCTAATAAAACGCATTCCAGTTTACCAACTTAATTGCCGAGCCAGATGCGACAAATGATGCCGTAAAATTGTCTGTAAATAATATGCTTAAAGCGATCAGTGCATCGCTTTTGATGGAACAAGTGTTAGCCCCTAACTTTATTTTTAAGACCCGAAAATTTCCTGATGAAGAGAATGAAGCGGGTGTGATTAAAATTGGTGGCTTTAGAGAGCCGAGTACCGAGCGTGTAAAACAAATTGTTGAAGCTGACTTGAATGATTTAAAAGCTAGAATTTTGCAGGATGAACAACTATTAAAAGCTTTACCAGGTGATGTGATTGATCCTGAAGTGATTAATAAAGTGCTTATCCCTAAAATTATACAGAGTAAATACCCTGATTTAAGTGAAGAAGAAATTGAAGAAATAAGACAGCATGTAGTGGTGGATTCGGCTATTAAAAATGGTGAAGTTAAAGAGGTGGGGGATAAAAAATTTATTAGAATGGCAGGTAAATTTGTCAATATTGATGATTTGCATATTGACCTTATCGACAAAGTGAATCCGTTTCAAAAAGCATTTGAGGTGCTGTCTAAGAGTGTGACGGCAAATTTACTTAAAACCATTCAAGATACAATTGATGCAGGGCGTATTGAAATGACGGATGAAGAGGCGGTTATTCTTTATCGCGATAAAATCCCCCCTTTTATGGAAAAATCAGGACGAGAGCCTAATCTTAACTCAAGTGACCCACAAGAAAAGCGTATGGCAGAAGCGATTGTTTATCTTAGAAACAAACGGCGTGGGCAGAAGTGATTTTTAATGATTGATTTTGAAAAAGAGTTAAAAGCAATTTTGGATGATGATCCTTTAAATCTTTTGAAGGTTAAGTCCAGTGCATCTTCTGTTATGAGTGCAGATAACCGTCTAAAAGATTCATTTAAAGAAATTAACCAGTTTATTGATGAGAATGGTCATGAACCAAGCAAAAGCCGTGATATTAATGAAAGAAAGCTTTTTAGTCGGTTAAAAAGCTTAAAAGAAAGTCCAGAAAAAGCTGCGATGCTTTTGGATCTTGATAAACATAATTTGCTAGAGGGCGTTGAAATCCCCGAACCGTTCATTATTGAAACGGTTGAGGATGTATTGGCTTCTGATCCTTTAGGGTTATTGGGGGGTGAGAGTGAAGAGGGAGAGGTGGTTGATATTTTTGATTTAACCAATTTACCATCACAATCTCGAACCTTGAGCGACTTTGTGGCTAAGCGTAAGCCTTGTAGAGATTTTGATCAATACGACGGGCTGTTTATTACGGTTCAACAAGAGATTAAAGAAAACAAAAGAAAGCTTTGTGACTTTACGGACAAAGGTGAAGCGTTGGTTGAGGGTAATTATTATATTTTAGGGGGCATTTTATTGTATTTAGAAAGCATTGATATTTGCTCTCCTGAAAAAACCATTGATGGAAAGCGTTTTAGAAAAGATGGCAGAACACGCTGTATTTTTGAAAATGGTACGGAATCAAATATGCTTTATCGCTCCTTAGCTAAGGCCCTTTATCAAGGGGGTAAAATTGTTACCCAAACAGAAGATCAAATTAATAAAGAGTTTCAAGAAAATTTAGGGGTTATTAAAGAAGAGGATGAGCTAGCAGGTTATATTTACATTCTTAAATCTTTAAGTAAAAATGCAGAAATTCAAAGTTTTCAACACTTGTATAAGGTTGGGTTTTCGACAACGACGGTTGCAAAGCGAATTGCGAATGCTGAGAATGAACCCACTTATTTAATGTCACCAGTTGAAATTATCGCTGAATACAAAGCTTATAATATGAATACTCAAAAATTTGAAGGCTTGCTCCATCGGTTTTTATCGGATGCTTGGTTAGACATAAAAGTAGCAGACAGTAAAGGCAGGCTGCATCAGCCACGTGAGTGGTTTATAGCGCCGCTGAATGTTATTAATCGTGCGATTGAATTAATAGTGGCTAGGCAGATTCAGCATTATCGCTATGACGCATTGTTGAAAGAAATTGTGGCAGTTTAGTTTTTTATTTTGCTGGATATGCAGGACATAAATACACCATGACACAAAATATAAAATTCTCTATGTTAAAAAAACGTTCACAGTTGCTACAGCAGTTGCGGGCGTTTTTTTATGCGCGTTCGGTGATTGAGGTGGATACGCCGATGCTTTCCTCGGCGGGCGTTCCCGACCCTCATTTACATGCACTGACCACACAGGTTGAGGTGTTGGGGCAACGGGAGCATCAACGGTATTATTTGCAGACTTCGCCAGAGTATCCAATGAAGCGGCTGTTGTGTCTGGGAAGTGGTGATATTTTTTATTTAGGCAAAGTGTTCCGTCAAGAGGGCATCAGTCCACGCCATCAGGTCGAATTTGTGATGCTTGAGTGGTATCGCTTAGGCTTTTCAATGTTTGATTTAATGGAAGAAATGACGCATCTTCTTCAATCTGTCTTATGCACAGAGGGGGGGGGTAAATTAAGCGTTGAGCAGTTAAGTTATCAGCAAGTGTTTACCAAGTATGCAGGCATTGAGTGTATTTTTAGTGCTACGGCGACACAGTGTCGAGCTTGTTTGGAGAGGCACAATATTCCTGAAATTGTAGGGGTGGATGCCGAAGATAAAGCGTTATGGGAGCAGTTGGTTTTAACCGAAGTGATTGAATCCAAGCTGGGGAGAAATGGTAAACAATTTGCCATTACATTTGTGTACCACTATCCCGCCAGTCAAGCCGCTTTGGCAAAAATTTCATCTGAAAATTCTGAGACGGCAGAGCGGTTTGAAGTTTTTGTAAACGGCATGGAGTTGGCAAATGGTTATCACGAGCTGGCCGATGCGGCTCAGTATCGGTCTCGTTTTAAAGCCTCTTTACAGCAACGTAAGCAGCTAGGCTATGCGTCAATTCCGTTAGATGAAAACCTACTTTTTACTCTTGCACAACAGCCATTGCCTGATTGCAGTGGCGTGGCATTGGGGGTAGATCGCCTGTTTGCTTTACAGCAAGGCTTTGACAATATCAGTCAAGGCATTGCGTTTGGGTTAGAAGAGTCTTAGGGCTTGACAAGGGGTGTATACTGATTGGATGCATTTTATTTTGCGTGTCTAATTAACTAGGAGTTTATTCATGTCTGATGTCCCAGCGACCAAGCGTTCGATTATCGTATTATTTTCTGATCCAAAGTGCCCTAAATCTCATCGTGTACGTTTAGTCGCAAAAGAGAAAGACATTCCAATGGAAATCGTTGAGGTAGATATTGATAATTTACCAGAGGACTTATTGGAGTTAAACCCGTATGGCACGTTACCCACTTTAGTGGACAGAGAGTTGATTTTGAATGACCCTCAAGTGATGATTGAGTATTTGGATGAGCGCTTTCCACACCCACCTTTGATGTCGGTTGATCCCATCTCAAAGGCACGTGCTCGTCAAATGTTGCGCCAAATTGAGACCGAGTGGTATCCTTTGATTGACACCATTGCGAACAGTGAGGATGACACAGCTGTTAAAACGGCACGTCGTGATCTTCAAGAGCGATTGATTCAATTGATTCCTGCCTTTGAGCATAAAGATTTCTTTATGAGTGATGATTATTCGTTGGTGGACATTAGTATGTCAGTGCTGTTATGGCGTTTACCTTCGTTAGGGATTGAGATGCCAAAATCTGCTAAACCGATTACTGATTATGAGAAAAAAGTATTGAATCGTGAAATGTTTATGGAAAGCTTATCGGATGACGAAATTGACATGAGAGATTTGGTGTAGGTTCTATTATGATTTCAAACAAACCCTATATTATTCGAGCGATGTACGACTGGATTGTGGACAGTGGATGGACACCGCACCTGCAAGTTGATGCCAATTACCCAGGAGTAAATGTGCCGCAAGCATTTGTTCAAGATGGTGTGATAGTTTTAAATATGGCACCAACAGCCGTTGTTGCTTTGTCGATGGACAATGCATGGTTTACTTTTAAAGCACGTTTTGGAGGGGTTGAAACAACCTTAGGCTTCTCTCCCGAAGCGGTATTGGCAATTTTTGCCCGTGAAAACGGTCAGGGAATGCCCTTTCCGCCCGAGCCTTACCCAGAGGAGTTGTTGAACGGAGAAAAAGAGGTGCTCGAAGAGAAGCCTGCTTTATCTGCAGTTGCCAGTAATAAATCTAAAGTCGTTGAATCTTCAGCGACTGTAGAGGATGGGAAGAAGAAAAGCGCTTCTAAATCGGATAAAAAGAAGCCGACATTAACGGTGGTGAAGTAATTCCCTCCCTTGATTTGAATCGTTAAGTCTTAAACGGTTGAATAAGCTCAATTTCACCAAAATTCTGCGTAATTGCGGGCTTTTGTATTTCGAAGAATTGATTTTTAGTGGCTAATCAGGTAGGTGCTTACCGATATAGCTGTTTAGTCCCGAAATCTTATTTTCTTTGACTAATTTATACTAATTTAGGGGCTGTCCTAGATAACTAGTTCAGTTTCTTTGTGTCGGTTTAGTATAGCTACTCCACTTAAGGCTTGAGGGGTAAGCTGAAATCTCTATGTATGGATTTGGATTAAATATTTTACAAAATGATTATTGCCAGAGATTGAAATCTTCATTTATCTTTCCTATTTAAAGTGCGCTTTCTTTTTACGAGCCTGTATTGATCTTCCTGCTTTCTCTTCTAATGGTTTTTCAGGCCAACGGTGTCGGCGGTATTTACCGCGCATCTCTTTGGCCACTTCAATGTAAGAGTTTTGCCAAAAATGAGCCAAGTCGCTGGTAATTTGAATCGGTCTGCGTGCAGGGGAGAGCAGTTCAAAGGTTAATGCTACTTGGCCTTTGGCTAAACGAGGAGAGTGGATTTCGCCAAAGAGTTCTTGCAGTTGAATGGCCACATAGG
>JAMOLY010000055.1 GCA_027068835.1 Thiomicrorhabdus sp.
TATAGTTGCAAACGACAATAACTACTCCCTAGCGGCTTAACCCCGCTAGTGCAGGCTAGGCCAGTTGTTCGTAGCCCCTAGTCTGTATCGACTTATACGAAATCGACACGTGTTATGTGTTTGGATAGCACGGTCTAAACAGTACAAACTCGCTCTCTGTGATCCCTGATGGCCGGGTAGCAGTCGGGTTAAATTAATAGACCAAATAAGCATGTAGAGTTCTAAGTGGAAGCTTTCTGGACGGCGGTTCGACTCCGCCCACCTCCACCACATACAAAAGGCTAGCCCGTTAAACGGCTGGCCTTTTTTATTACTTCAAAATAATATCCATAAAACATTCATTCTCAACTGTATCGGAGGGGGGGGGAATTTAACAAAAAATGAAACAAAATTGAACTAAACCCTCTCTAATAGACGTCAATAGACATTATTTACATTTAAAAAAAGAGAATACCATGAAATTTCATACTGTTTTATCAACCATTTTCATCGCAGGACTATCCGTGAGCACCGCATCCATAGCCAATGAAGCGCAACCCATAGTCCAGCCCAATTTAGATGGCATAAAAATTCCAAAAAATTATAAAAACTGGCCCATCATCTCTATTTCGCATCGAACCGATAACAAAACCATACGCGCCATTATCGGCAACGATATAGCAATACAAGCCGCCAGATCAGGCAGTACCAATCCTTGGCCAGAGGGGAGTATTTTAGGAAAATTAGTTTGGAAGGAGACCAGCAAAACTAATTGGCCTACCGCTGTCATTCCAAACCCTGATAAATTTATTCATGCCGAATTTATGTATAAAGACACCAATAAATTTAAAGAAAATGAAACCAATTGGGGATGGGCACGCTGGCTAGGACAAGAACAAAAGCCTTACGGTAGCGCAAAAGACTTAGATCAGTCTTGCATTAAGTGCCATACACCCGTAAAAGGGCAAGACTGGGTATTTACCAGCCCGATCAAACTGCCTTAGTGTTATCTACAGTCAGAAAAAAGAGAGAGCTTAAAAAACTCGTTTTGATATTAGGTCTGCACTTCGACAATTAAGCAACCACATTCCTTATCGTTGCGTATCAAGAATACTGTGCTCTACATCAAAAAGCGGCTCGCTCTTTTTTGGTTTGCTTTCTACATCGGATACGATTGGATCTACCCAGGGTCCTGTGACGTTATAGCGAAAGGTGACTAAATTTTCATTTATTCCTGGAATGACTTTCATTACAGTATAAACGGCCAGTGCAGCCAAAGGATTTGCATAGCCTGCCAATGCGGCAATGGTTGGAATTGCCGCCCCTATTGTAGGCGTAACGTAGGCTTTTAGGTTAAAGGTCTCTTTTAAAAGGTTCACCTGACCAAATAAGGCAACGCTAGCGGAGGGGGCTTTTAACCCAAAAGAGTCCAGCTCTAAAATACCTGACTTAAGCTGTGCTTGGCCTTTAATTTGGTCGTATACCATGCCTTTATTGGTCACGTCCTTCAAATCTAGCTTTAAACGCCTTGCCAACGATTCAACACTTAATAAACCAATTAACCGTGCAAAACCGGGTTCGATGTCTTCAATTTCGCCTTCTTCTAATTCAAAATTAACTTGTCCATTGGTGTCTTCTATTGCAAAACACTCCAGTGCACCAACCCAATACAAGTAACTGTCTACCTTAGCTTTTTTGCCTGTAAATCCACGTTTAACCTGTATAAATTGTAGTAATTCTTCCACTTTTTTAGACTTTAGCAACAGTAATAGCGTACTTTTATTTGTGGCTTTATCAAATAAATATTGCCCTGTTAAACGACCTGCGCCTTTTCCAAAATTCCCTGTTAAGTCTGAAATGGTTAAACGCTCTTTGGCATCCATTAAGTGAAATTGCAACGTATCCACTAAATAGCCATTCAGCTCCATATTTTTACCTTTAAAGCTCACTTCTGGCCACAAGGTGGTTGATGTTGACCCTGATTGGCACATTCTTTTTGTCTTTTCATGCGCATTTGAAACTTGCGTACTGGACTCAAGAGCATGGAGCCTTAAGCGTTCAACATTCATCTCGATCGGTGCGTTAGGTTTAACAACAACATTGGCTAACACATCTGAACTTTTGATTTGCAGTACGGTTTTTAAATTACGCCTTAACCACTCCACTCGCACATTCGGATAGTCATGCTCTCTAAACGTTAAGGAACCGACCTTAATCCATGAGGGTTCCCAGTTCAATACAGAACCCTTTTCTTGCCAGACATTCTCAAGCCCTAAGAGAGGAATCGTGTTCATCCACTCGTCTAAATTTACCCCCCCTAATGTGCCTCGAATGTAAGAAGTCGCTTGCTTGTTTGATGCAAATCCATTCTCAATTTCGTCACCCAATAAAACCTCTAACTGCTGCATTTGATAGCTCGATCTGACCTCTTTCCAATCGCCCTTTACCACCAATAATTCGGGTAACGCTGCATTCACAAACAACGATTCATCGGCTAAACCAATCGTTACATTGAGTGCTTTATTTTTTAAGGTATTTGAATCAAAAGGAGCAGGCAATCGACTCTCTACCTTGGCAAAAGGTACCTTAACTTGAATGACGATGCCCGAGGTATCTTCCTGTTGCATTGGAATATCAATGTCTAGGAGCCAAGGAAGAGAAGAGTCAAAAAAAGAATTTTGAGCAGATAAAAACTGTCCTTCTCCCTGTATGAAAACATTTTCGCTGTTGGGCGAGGTTTTGACTGAAAAATGGCTGTCATGTGAAAAAGCCTTTGCAACCAATTTTTTAGCAGTCACGCCTTTTTCTGTAAAGTCTAACCTGCCTTTTATTTTATCCACCGGAACCGAATCAAATAACGTCATGTTCGCATTGTTAAACAGAACATAACCCGATACAGTTTCTTCTTTTTTGGGGTAGCCTGCAAGCGGAATCCAAACTCGGTCGAGCGTGACATCAATGGCACCTCCAAATTTCGTATTTTGTATAAATTCTTCTAAGCTTAATAAACGCGCCAAGGGGGAACTTGTTAAGTAAGATGCCCCCTGATTCAACTGCGTTTGTACATGGCCTTTAAACACCAGCGCGATGTCGTCTTGGTCTAGGTGATCAATGATCACTTCAACCGCTTGAGCGTAAGCGTTTT
>JAMOLY010000056.1 GCA_027068835.1 Thiomicrorhabdus sp.
AGACGCGGCAGGAGATGTTTAAACAAAAAGTAGCCGATTATGTGATTAAAGATGGCCCAGCCTCCATTCGATATGCGGTGCAAACGCTTAATAAGCTCTATAAAAATCGGCAACGCCATGTGTTTATATTGAGTCATGGTTCTAAAGATGTGTCTAAGTTACAAGGTCTGTTGCGAATTCACTGTTATCAGATATCGGTGTATGAAAGTTTTCATGAATTGCAGTTGGAGTTACAAAAATCAACTCCCGAGTTGATTTTATTAGACAGCACCGAGCTGTTTGAAGAGCGTGAGCTCTATGCTTTTGTGAATGAAGTACGTCAAGTTTTTTCAGCCAATTCGTTGCCGATTATTTCATGTGAATCAAGTGAACATATTAGTTCGGCAATTAAGCTGATGAAATATGGGGTCAATGACTTTTTTAATACCTGTTTTACCGCGGAAGAATTTTATGCACGAGTGAACCAAAATATTGAGCAAGCGGAATCATTTAGGGAAATTGAACGTATTTCTCAAACTGATGCATTAACGGGGCTGTTTAACCGAGGACATTTTTTTAATCGAGGCGAGGCGCTATTTTCTGAATTAAAAGTGGCACAAAAATATTTTTTTGTGGCGATGGTGGACATTGATTTCTTTAAAAAAGTTAACGATACCTATGGGCACCAAAAAGGAGATGAGGCGTTGGTGTATAGCGCACATCAAGTGCAGGAGATATTTTCAAATCATTTGGTTGCACGTTTTGGGGGGGAGGAATTTTGTGTGTTAGGCGAGGTAGAAGATGTGGCAGAAATTGAAGCATTGTGCGAAACATTGAGAGAACGTATTGAAAAAAATACAGCAGATAAAACCAGTGTGGCATTTACCATCAGTTTAGGGTTGACCTATTCGGGCAGTCATTTAGAAGAAGCGGTCTTTAAAGCAGATACGGCACTGTATCGTTCAAAAGAGTTGGGACGGAATCAGTTATCGATCGAGTTTTAGAGTGATAAAGTAGGAAAAATGAGGGGGGGGGAGAAAATTTTGAACGGGAGCCTCGGTAGGAGGCTCTCGTTTATTGTCGTTTTAGTTGTAAATTTAAACTTAATCTGACAGGTTTCTAGCTACGACGAGGTTTGTCTTTTGCTGTGGTGTTGCGGGTTAGACGCTTACGAGGTGCGCCACTGCTCGCTTTGACTTCACTGATTTTCAGTTGCTGACCACATACCCACGCTTTGCGTAAATCATCCTGTGCTTTCTTTGGCATATCAGACGGCAGATCAACGGTGCTGAAGGTATCTTCAATATTTAGTTGGCGAATAAATTCACTGTCTAATCCTGCTTCATTGGCAATACAGCCCACGATGTTTCCTGGTCTGACGCCATGTTGATTACCCACTTCAAGACGGAAACGAGTCATGCCTTCATCGGGTGTAGCAGAACGGTTACGACGTGGTTTGCGGTCTTTTCCGCCACCGCTACGTTCGTTACGTCCACCACGATCTCGACCATCTCTTCCGCCACGTCCACGACCTTCACTGCCACTGTTACGCTCTGAACGTGGTTCACGAATGGGTTTGTCGGACATAAAGAATGGAATATCGCCTTGCAGTAAACGCGCTAATCCTGCGGCAATCTCTACAGCGGGAATGTTTTGCTCGGTCTCAAGTTGCTCGATAAGCTCTTGATAGAAAGCGGTGTCATCTTGTTGCATGGCTTCGATAATACGTACTTTAAAGCGATCTACACGGCTGTCATTAATGTCTTGCGTTGAAGGCAAATGCATTTCTGGAATTTTGCTTTTCGTAGTGCGTTCAATGGAGCTTAATAGACGGCGCTCACGGGGAGTCACAAATAAAATTGCGTTTCCTTCGCGCCCTGCACGTCCTGTACGACCAATACGGTGAATATACGATTCATTGTCTTGTGGAATATCGTAGTTAAATACGTGGCTAATACGCGGCACATCGAGTCCACGTGCAACCACATCGGTGGCAACCAATATGTCGATTTTCCCTTTTTTTAACTGGTCAACAATGCGTTCACGTTGGTTTTGAGCAATGTCGCCGTTTAGAGCGGCCGCGGCATGACCTCGGGCTTCTAGGCGTTCGGCTAAATCAACGGTGGCTGTTTTGGTGCGTACAAAAATAATGGAACCGTCCATTTTTTCTTCGGCTTCTAAAATTCGGGTTAAGGCATCCAGCTTATGTCCACCGCTAACCATTAAGTATTTTTGTTTTATGGTGGTAGCAGTGGCTGTTTTTTGTTTAATAATGACTTCAACGGGATCATCAAGGTAGCGTTTTGCAATGCGGTGTACTTCTTTTGGCATGGTGGCCGAAAAAAGAGC
The DNA here is from genome assembly GCA_027068835.1 of Thiomicrorhabdus sp. Taxonomy (GTDB): domain Bacteria; phylum Pseudomonadota; class Gammaproteobacteria; order Thiomicrospirales; family Thiomicrospiraceae; genus Thiomicrorhabdus. The sequence goes on from JAMOLY010000056.1 coordinate 2,329, forward strand.
GATCTGGCGTGTTTTAGGAGTTTGTTCTAAAATCCACTCCACATCATCAATAAAGCCCATGCGAAGCATTTCATCTGCTTCATCCAGTACCATTAGTTTTAAACCACCTAACTTTAAGGTGCCTTTACGGATGTGATCCATAACGCGACCAGGTGTTCCAACCACAACGTGAACACCACGTTTTAGGGCGCGTATTTGAGTTCCGTAATCGGCACCGCCGTAAATTGGCAGTACGTGAAAGCCTTTCATGTGATGGGCAAACCCTTGAAAGGCTTCTGCCACTTGAATGGCAAGCTCACGCGTTGGCGCAAGTACCAATACTTGAGGGTCTTTTTGTTTAAAGTCGGCATTGCTTAATGCGGGTAGGGCAAAGGCGGCAGTTTTACCTGTTCCTGTTTGTGCCATTCCTAAAATATCTTTGCCTTCTAGCAGGGCTGGAATCGCTTGGGCTTGAATGGGTGAAGGCGTTTCATAGCCAATATCGGTAATGGCTTTTAATACATCTTCGGAAAGTTTGAGGTCTTTAAAGGTAACTTCAACAGTCATTTTGGGTCCTTTCTCGTATGAGAATCGTGTGCCCATGAATAACAACAGATAAACCGTATTTTACAACATTGGTAAAGCGTGCAGGTTTAAATATAGCGCGACTCACTAAACATAAATGTTTAAGTCGTACATTAAACGAAAAGTCGTTGATTCGTTATTCTGGGGCAATATTGTGTTCTATTAGTAGAGCACCTTTGCATCAGAATAGTTCAGAATGCGT
>JAMOLY010000057.1 GCA_027068835.1 Thiomicrorhabdus sp.
TCGGAGATTAGAGTGGTATTTTTAGTCACTGTAATATTTGGTTGTGGAAACCAGTCAATTGTATTGCTGTCACGAGCAGTATTCGTTGGGTTGATCGGAGTTTGTGTACTGTGAGAACCCGACGCATTCGACCAAGAGACACTGACGTTATCGATGGTTTTAGTGGCTCCTGAATTAAGAATAAAGTTCCAATTACTTCCAGGCGTGGAGGAAACAAGGTTGATTAATTGACCGCTTGCGCCTTGTATATTAATGGCGTTATTCACGGTAAAGTTTTGCCCTGCCGCAAAGGTCATGGTGCTGTTGGGCGTGGTGTTGGTGACCGTGTTGGCGGTAAACGCATCGTTAAACGTAACGCCTGCTGTAGAGGAGTTGTTGAGAATAAGCGTGTCCATTTCCTTACCGTTCATAGTGACGGCTTGTGTGCCAGTTCCATTTAACGTAATGGTTGAATTGGTTGAGATTAAATCGTTTGTGCCTGTACGGATTTCAAAATCTTGCCCAACGGTTACGGCGCTATTGCTAATATTTAGGGCTTTAAGGCCTGTGTCATTGCCTCCTGATTTTCCAGTAAAAATCCCTCCCCTTACATTCAGAGAAAAACCATTGGTATTGTAATTAACGGCACGACTAGCAAAATTATCACCCGAAAGGCGTAAATCTTTCCCAGAATTGAGAGTGATATTGCCCGTTTGGACAATACTAGTATTGTTGCCAGTGAGAATAATGTTGGTGTCGTACCCATTATTTAAAGGGGGAATGGTTTGATTCGTGCCAAAAAACTTTAAAGAGTTTAAATTAATGGTGGCATTGGGGTCTAAGTCAAGAGGGTTAGTACCCCAAAGATAGATTGTATTTGTACCCGTGAAAACTCCTGAACCAACCGTGAGCACCCCTCTAACAGCAAATCTGGAAAACATTGTTGTAATTTGTCCTGCTTGCCCTACTGTAAGGTTTTTAAAACCACGACCCGCTGCTACTGATGGAGGTATGTTTGTATAATTTAAGTCGCCAGTTCCAATGAGCTTAACGCTGGCATTGTTGTAATTAGTGCTGTCAAGCGTGGCGTCTGCACTAAAATTTCCCGTTACTGTGAGAATAGAGGCATTAGCTTCCAGCTCTCCTGTGGTGGATGACTGGTTAAAATTACCCAAAACCGTTAGGTTGTAGTTATTGGTGGTGGTATCAAGTACACCATCATTAATGATGAGGTCGTTGTTTAGAGTTATATCACTGTCTATCGTGATGATATTGCTGTTTACAGCCCCCGTATTATCAATTGTGACATTGTAAAAGGGATTTCCCCCAGCGGAGAGCGTTTGATTCGTGTTGCCATTAAAATTAACGGTTGAGGTACCCGCAGTAAACAGGCTGTTATTGAACCAATGTCTTCCAATATTAATGGTGGAGCTAGTCGCATCTAGCTCATTACTGCCTGTGCCATAAATGATGATGTCATTCGCAATGTTTAAAGTTGACCCACTGTTTACGGTTAGCTTTCCCATTCGGTTTGTTGAAGGGTGTCCAACCCGAAGATTGTTGCATGAGATGTTGTGTCCATTTGTTTCTAAAATTGAGGTTTTTCCAAGTCCATTGCCATAAATAGTAAGTCTACTGCAGTTAATATTGCCTAAAGGGATAAAGATTGTATCCGTAATCGTACCATTAGAGGCGAGCCATATATTAGGGTAATTATCTACTGGGATATAGAATTGAGCTTGATTACCAGGGGGGCTAAATTTAATGCTATTATTTGCGAAAGTACCGCCATTATTAATTAACGGAGTGGTGCCTTTAGTGACTATTAGGGTGCCACCCGCTAATGTTCCCCCATCAAGAGTGACTATATCTCTGGCGACAATTCCACGGCCTACTAAAATGGTAGTAGTTTGACCTGCGGTTGCCATATTGATCTTATTAAATGACTTGCCCCACCAAGCAAACACATCATTACTAATTGTACCCGTACCCGTAAAATTAACGGTACTGGTGCCTCGATTAAAAACTCCATTGGTAAAGTCCCAATCGCCACTGATATTGAATGTGTGATTGTTTGCATTGAGAGTACCTTCAATATGCATATGATGGGTTGTAACATCGCCTGTGGGTTCATATATATAACCGTTTGCAATATATAGTTTGGTATTGGTTCCTGTTACAACGGTATCGGGCCATGCGATTGTATAAAGAATATCAGGATCGGATAGTGCGCCTTTTGCATTTAACATATCCCCTGTATCTAGAGGCGCACTGCTGCCATCTTGACGAATGATGAGATGATTGGCATAAATATCTAAATTAGAAAGAGTGTTAGAAATAACAGAGTCCATTTGCGTAACGGTTGTTGCTTTAATAATTTCATTGTCTACATAAACAAGCAATGGAAGGTAGTAAGGATTTGTTGGGGTGATAGTGGCGGTAATTACATAGTTTCCAGACGCATCGGTTGTGTTTGTTCCTGTGCTGACTCCATCAATAACTAGGTGTATTGTTTGGTCGGCAGATGTAATGGGTGTTATGCCTTCATCACTGTACAAAGTGCCTGAAATGGTTACGGTTACAGCAAGAATTGTGGGACTAAATAGCAGAATATAAATTCCATACAGAAACCATTTAAGCTGAGAAACCATACGGTTTTTCATCTTGCTACCGTCCTACCCACTGTACGGCATCTTGCACGGTGCTTTGGTCAAATTTGATTCTAAAGCGTAAAAATGCGCCTTCATTGGTATTGCGACTGCGTGAAAAATCGTCGTCGTAAAACCCTGTAAAATTATAACCTAAGCTTATCCACATGTTGTCTGCGACGGTGCGTCCAACGGATACGCCTGTATTGTAATCGTATTGGTTAAGCTTGGCGGAGCGTAATACATTACCGTGTAGGCCAACGTCCCATTTGTTGTTTATATCGTACCGAGTTTCAATGCCTACTAAATCGGTAAAACTGTTGTACTCTTTATTATTAAGGGTTTCATTTACGCTTTTGGCGGCGTATTGCAGAGAAAGCTGCCAGCGATCAGCCGTGTAATTGGCATTAAAATTATTGATGAT
>JAMOLY010000058.1 GCA_027068835.1 Thiomicrorhabdus sp.
GCACTTTTTGATTGTGTAAACGCCATCGTCCAAAAAACTTCATGCCCACTCACGGTTGATATAGAAGCCGGCTATAGCCGAGACACACAGACAATTATTGAACACATTATTCAGTTAACGGAAATCGGTGCAGTCGGTGTCAATCTGGAGGACTCTGTTGTCATAAAAGGCAACCGAGAAATTGTTGATCCATCCAAGTTCAGTGAAACCGTAAAAACCATCAAAGATGGCTTAACCCAAAATGGTGTCTCTGTTTTCTTAAACATACGCACCGACTCTTTTATTATGGGGCTTGAAAATGCACTGAAAAATACCATTGCTCGCGCCACGCTTTATGAAAAATCAGGCGCAGACGGAATTTTTATTCCAGGCATCACCGACGAAAGTGACATTAAAAAATGCGTAAAAAGCGTCTCCATTCCCGTGAATGTCATGACCATGCCCAATTTACCCAGTTTTCAGACCCTGCAAACATTAGGCGTAAAAAGAGTCAGCATGGGACCCTTTGTTTATAATAAAATGAACAAAGACCTACGCGAAACGTTAGAGAACATTAAAAAACATCAATCTTTTAACCCTCTTTTTAACGCATAAATCACACCCAATCGCTCTGTATTAAAAAACAATGCAGAAGCGATAAAAATCCCCCCCCTATTGCCCAACTCTATATAAAAGGTCAAATACATGAACACCATTCACATTCAATACTATAAAACCAACATGGGTGAAATGATTATGGGCGCCTATGAGGAGCAGCTTTGTTTGCTGGATTTTCGATACCGAAAAATGCGCACACGCATTGATAACCGACTTCAAAAAGGACTCAAAGCGGACTATCTTGAACAAGACGATGTTGTTTTAGCCGACACCAGAAAACAACTGGACGAATACCTTGCAGGCAACCGAAAAACCTTTACCGTGCCACTGCGTACAGTGGGCAGTGACTTTCAAAAAAGCGTATGGCAGGCCTTACTCAACGTACCCTACGGTACCACCTCAAGCTACCTGCAACTGGCAAAAAACATCAACAACCCAAAAGCCGTGCGTGCCGTCGCCAATGCCAACGGAGCCAATGCCATCAGTATTATCATTCCTTGCCACCGAATCATCGGTTCCAATGGCGAACTCGTTGGCTATGCAGGGAGCTTACCCGTTAAAAAACGACTCTTAACGCTTGAGAACAACCAACAGCACCCCCTGCCGTTTTAAATAAAATGTGTCTAAAAAAATCCCCCCCCCCTATGCTAAAGAAAGTAGACAGAGAGGGGGGGGGGATTTTTCAAAGCATATTTATGAAACCATCCAATCAATGCTTTTACATCAAAACAGACAAAAAGTTGCAAAAGAAGCGTGATACAGTTACGCTAATAGACATTCCAATACTTTATTAAAGGGGCAAATATGTCTGCTTTAGAGTCCATTAATCCAACCGCCACCGAAGTGGTTGCAAAAGCCTTAATTAACACCAAAAAAGAACTGGGGTTAACCAATGAAGTGCTTGGAAACATCATCGGAATGGACTCAAGTACCGTCAGTCGGCTCATTAAACGAAAAAATATGAAGTCAGGAAAAGTGATGGAGACAGGATTGCTGTTAATTCGAGTCTATCGCTCTCTCTATGCCATTTTAGGCGGAAATCATGAAGCGATGAAACATTGGCTCAATATTGAAAATAGCCACCTTCAAGGAAAACCCTTAGATCGCCTTCAAGAGATCACAGGATTGGTTCACATTGTCACCTACCTAGATGCGATGAGAGGCCGAGCTTGATCGACCGCTTAAAAAGCCACATCACACCTATTCAAACTCACATCTACCGCATTGTAGAAACACAAGAAAAATCCGCCACCATGCGACTGGTGGACTCCTTTGAAGAGCAAGATTTATTAGAAAGCTTAATTGAAAGCTCCAAACCCAATGCCTTGCATACCAAACGGCACTACCTGCTCACCACACCGTTTAGATACCCGCCCCTTAAACACGGCTCCAGATTCGGTGGTCAGTTTGAGCCCTCCCTATTTTATGGCGCACATACCCTTCATACCATGTTGCATGAGACCGCCTACTACTCCTTTTTATTCATGCAAGGTATGGCTAAACCTTTTTCACACCCAATAAACAACCATAAAACCTCATTTAAGGCGCTTATCAAATGTACCAAATACATTGATTTATCGCGTATAGACGATGAAATATTACAGACAAAACTGACTCATAAGTCCAGCTATGATTACCCACAACAACTCGGGTTATCACTCAGAGAGAGTGGAATCCAAGCATTTTCATACTCATCGGCCAGAGACCCAAATGCAGGCTTAAATATGGGGATTTTTGAATTGAGCGCAATCGAAGGCGCGCCCAAAGAGATAATGCAGTGGGAGATCAAACAAACCCCTACTGAAATTATGTTTAGCTGTGTGAGTAAACCACACAATAATCAAGTGATTCACATTGATGCGTTTTTAATTAAAGGGCGGGTTCCAGCCGCCAGTGCTTAAATAAGCGCTACCTGAATTCCCCGCTATAGAACTCCAACATCCTAGGACAAATAGACAGGGAAGAAACTATGAACAAAACTATAAAATATTTAGGGGCTGTCCTAGATAACTAAAATTATCTAAGATGGTAGCCATGAGAAAAAGCAGACTACGCTGGTATAAACAGAGTAAATTAATTGAGCTATTTGTTGCAGGATCAACAGCAAGAACAGCCGCCTCAATTATTGGTGTAAATAAGTCTACAGCAAGTTACTATTTTCAACGTCTAAGGCAGTTAATATACGACAACAGTGAACACCTCGAATTACTTTGAAGTGGCTACACTATCTCGTACCTAGATGATGCATTACTATATCATCAAACGAGGAGAGGCAAATGGCTCAACGAAAATACGACCAACAACTTAAAGACGACGTTATAAATGCTGTAATTATAGGCTCTAAGCCTGCCGCACAAGTTGCACGGGATCACGACATACCAACGACAGCCGTTTACAGCTGGATAAGAGACTATAAAACTAAAAATGACCTCGCTCAAA
>JAMOLY010000059.1 GCA_027068835.1 Thiomicrorhabdus sp.
AATACATATGTTCTTTTCGGTTGAATTCAAGATGTTGGGGCTTGAAGGCTCGCCATTTGCGTAGATGGAGAAGGGGGCGAAGCGTTCATTTTGGGCGAATTTTCTGCCTGAAAATGCGTGAGTTTCTGGTTGGGGAGAGTTTGACGCTTTGTGCCGAATGTGAAGAATGCAGCCGAAATGCACGGCGCAAAGCGTTGCCCGGGGTGAAACTGTGTATCGACTGCATGTAGGAACGCGACGCGGCCTATAAGCCAAGGCCGGGGATTAATCGGCGGGGGAGTAAGGATAGTCAGTTGCGGTGAGGGGGGGGTAAAGTGAACATTGATAATAATAAATCCACATTTAACCCATTATCACTAAATCCATGGGTGTGGCAGATTGGCTTTTTTAAGTTGCACTTCTACCTTGAGAGACATAGTAAATTTTTCAATTTCGGCAATAGTGTTGAAATTTGCTTTACGCTGGTTTTGTTGGAACTGTCCACCAGTTGTTGCGTGTGATAGGCGGTTCATTTTTACATCAAGCTGGCGGGATGTCTCCACATTATCAGCAAAAAGCTGAATGTATAGATCCGGAAGGTGATCATTTAAAGCTACAATCCGCGCAGAGAGAGCCTTTGATTCCAACTGTTCATCCTGTGACCAGTATTTAATCGAAAGCTTCCTAATCTCATCTAACATTTCAATGATTAAAGCTTCTAGAGTATCTCTGGTATTTAATTTTCGTTCAGTTTTCTTACCAAGGAACGCAAAAACGTGTTTCGAAAGTGCCCCAGCAAAGCCACCGACCAAGGCAATTATGAAAATACCAATTCCCTGAACAAATGTGTTAAGCAATTGCAGTTGCTCTAGCTTCCTTGATGTACTGCCAAATCTGCTCAATATAGCGAGTTTTGCGCGCTTCGGTTGTAGTGATTTTTAACCGTTTTGTTAGCTGATCGACGGAAAACCCGCCACACCGAACAAGGCCACCAAAAGCTTCCTCTAAAAAGGATGATGGGTATCCAGCCGCTCCGTCTAGATTTACTTCGATAATCTCTTTTGTTTCCGTTAGGTACTTTTCAAGTAGCTCCTTACGGAACCGTTCCCCAGTCTGATCTCCATCTTCTGGGTATCTTCCTGCTGGGTACTTTGAGAAGTCACTGGCTATATTAATAAGCATTAAAACGCCTCCGTTATGGTTGCTGAAGGTTGGCGGTTGGGAATATCCACTCAATCAGCGTACCTCCTATATGGGCATCAAGAGGTAAAGAAACAGTATCACACCCACTCTGCAATGTCACTTGTGCCTTTCCACTGGTCACCCGCAAGCGGGAACCTGCTACATCCTTGATGGGTTCTTGTATGTCCTTGAAGCCCTTTCCTCTCTCATCTTTCCTTGTTCTAGTGTTCGAAAACTTCAAAGCGGCATTTACTAACACTTCTTCTGGGCTGTCTAGATAATTTGTCATTCGTCCCAGTAGCTTACCGGCGATCACTTCAATCGTCTCCATAAACCCAGAACTGGGTAAAGTTGTGGCAATACCGTGGCCTTGATCGAAAACAATAACTTTTAGCTCAGAACTATCAGTATCCAAAACGGCGGCAGCCCACCAGCGCTTATCTGGGCAGGGATACTTAAGCTGGTAAGCGTTCAAATAAGCGTGATTTGTTACATTCACCATTGCCTCGACCATACCGCAGTATACAAATTGATTGTCGTAAGTTCTAAAAATGCCTTTTACAGCCGTTTCAAATTCGATGAACTTCCTCTCTTCGCAAATCGTACCAGAAATAAGCGGGATGGCCACACGGTGGCCCTGAGCAATTTTGGGTTTGTATTGTGCGTTCTCTTTTCCACTAATTAGCTCGAATACCCCCATTTGCCGAAGGAGTGAAATCGTTTCATTGTCGTCCTTGATATGGCCGCCATACTGCAGCTTATCCCCGGCAATCCTTCTTAACCTGTCAATTTCTGCGGCAAAAATGACTGCACAGCGAACCGATATTGATCGTAGATCATTTAGGCCAATCGAGTAGTGGATAGGGGTAGTTTTGCGGTATTTTTGGCGTTCAAGTATGTGGTTTGAAAGCTCTTTTAACTCTCTGAAGAATAGTAATGTTTCCTTGAAGTTGTTGTCTAAAGAAAGGCTTTTCGGACAAATAAAGTGGATAGCCCTTCGAAACTTCGCCGGAATTTTGATCAATTTTCCGGACATTATGTCTTTTCGTATTTGCGCTTTTAACGCTCGCCGCTTAAGCAAACGAAGGCGTTTTGTTTTTTGGCGGGAATTTTCGTATTTCATTTATGTAATTCAAACCATCTAGTTTATCGCTATAGTAGATACTTGATTTACTAATGCAATGATTCAGGTCGTTTGAAGTTGGATTGCATGATCGCCCCCGATATTTTAATTTCCCGCCGTCTCCATCGCCTCCAACTCGTCAATCATCCCCGAAATCATGCTCAAACCCTTGTCCCAAAACTTCGGATCACTTGCATCCAGCCCGAACGGCGCCAATAACTCCTTGTGGTGCTTTGAGCCCCCCGCTTTCAGCATCTCGAAATACTTGTCCTGAAACCCTGCGTCCCCTTCCTCGTAAACCGCATATAGCGCGTTTACCAAGCCGTCGCCGAATGCATAGGCGTAGACGTAGAACGGTGAATGCACGAAATGCGGGATGTAGGCCCAGAAGGTTTCATACCCTTCAACAAAGTTGAACACAGGGCCAAGGCTTTCGGCCTGCACCGACATCCACAGCGCTTTGATGTCGTCCGGTGTCAATTCGCCCTCGGCCCGGGCAGCGTGTAGTTTGCATTCAAAATCATAGAAGGCAATCTGGCGCACCACGGTGTTGATCATATCCTCGACCTTGCCCGCCAACAGCACCTTGCGTTCTTCCTGCGTCTTTGCGCCCTCCAGCAGTTTTCGGAAGGTCAGCATTTCGCCAAACACTGACGCAGTTTCGGCCAGTGTCAGCGGGGTCGAGGACAGCAATTCACCCTGATCTGCCGCAAGCACCTGATGCACGCCGTGGCCCAACTCATGCGCCAGCG
>JAMOLY010000060.1 GCA_027068835.1 Thiomicrorhabdus sp.
CAGGATCTAAGATGCCTTCAGCAATCATATCAACATAAATGCCTTTAGCTGCGTTATAGCCGTAGTTGCCTTCGCCATTCTTAACTTCATTAACAACAACGGATGCTTCTTCACCACAGTTATTAACAATCTGACGTAAAGGCTCTTCCATAGTGCGCTTTGCAATAGCAATACCAACATTTTGGTCTTCGTTGTCACCAGTTAAGTCGCCAACTGCAGCCAATGCGCGAATTAATGCAACTCCGCCACCAGGTACTACGCCTTCTTCAACAGCTGCACGAGTTGAGTGCAATGCATCTTCAACGCGAGCTTTCTTTTCTTTCATTTCGATTTCAGAGCCAGCACCAACCTTGATTACTGCAACGCCGCCAGCTAATTTAGCTACGCGTTCTTGTAGTTTTTCTTTATCGTATTCGCTTGTGGCTTCTTCGATTTGTGCGCGGATTTGGTTAACACGTGCTTCGATCATGCTCGCATCACCAGCACCATCAATCACGGTTGTGTTTTCTTTACTGATTTGGATTTTCTTAGCTGTACCTAAATCTTCTAAAGTCACTTTATCTAAGGCTAAACCGACTTCTTCAGAAATGACTGTTCCGCCAGTTAAGACTGCGATGTCTTCTAACATGGCTTTGCGTCTGTCGCCAAAACCAGGAGCTTTAACCGCTGATACTTTAACGATTCCGCGTAAGTTATTAACAACCAATGTTGCTAAGGCTTCGCCATCAATGTCTTCGGCAATTATCAATAAAGGCTTGCCTGCTTTTGCAACCGCTTCTAGTGTTGGTAGTAAATCACGGATGTTTGAGATTTTTTTGTCGTGCAATAAGATAAATGGTGCATCCATTTCAGCTGTCATTGTGTCTTGGTTAGTCACAAAGTAAGGTGATAGGTAACCACGATCAAACTGCATGCCTTCAACAACATCAAGTTCATTTTCAAGTCCTGATCCTTCTTCAACTGTAATCACGCCTTCTTTACCGACTTTGCCCATAGCTTCTGCGATAATTTCACCAACATTAGCATCTGAGTTGGCTGAAATTGTGCCAACTTGTGCAATGGCATCACCATCGGTACAAGGTGTTGACATGTCTTTAATTGCTTTGACTGCAACAATAACCGCTTTGTCTATTCCTCGTTTTAAGTCCATTGGGTTCATGCCTGCTGCTACAGCCTTTAAACCTTCGCGTACAAATGCTTGTGCTAATATAGTTGCTGTTGTTGTTCCATCACCAGCTGCATCGTTTGTTTGTGATGCAACTTCTTTAACCATTTGTGCACCCATGTTTTCAAACTTGTCTTCCAAGTCGATTTCTTTAGCTACAGACACGCCATCTTTTGTGATAGTTGGTGCGCCAAAGCTTTTGTCTAATACAACGTTACGACCCTTTGGTCCTAATGTTACTTTTACTGCGTTTGCTAAAATATTAACGCCACGTGCCATTTTTGCGCGTGCGTCTTCTGAAAATAATACTTCTTTTGTCATTTTAATTTCTCTTTAAATTATTCGTTAGTTTGTATAAATAAGATGTGTTTGGAATTATTCAATAACACCAATAATATCGCTTTCATTCATGTATAAAAACTCATCGCCTTCAGCTTTGAACTCTGTACCTGAATATTTGCCAAATAAAACAACATCGCCAACTTTAACTTCTAAAGTGCGAACATCACCGTTTTCCAATACTTTGCCATTGCCTACAGCAACAATAGTACCTTGTGATGGGGCTTCTTGACCAGAATCAGGAATAATAATACCACTAGCTGTTGTGGTTTCTTTGGCTTTACGTTTAACAATTACACGATCGTGTAAAGGACGAATATTCATTTTTTTCTCCTAAATTTTTTGTTTAATTAATTAAGATTATCGATAAGTAACTTATTAATTATTAAGTTGGCAACTAGATAGGGATGATTGGATTGAATTCAAGGATAAATTTGAAATTTATTCACCAATATCTTCATTCCATAATTCAGGTTTTTCTGCAATAAACCTCTTCATGATGTCTTTACACTCTTGATTGTCCATCTGAATAATTTTAACACCTTTGGATTTGAGATAATCTTCTTCACCCATAAAGGTACTATTTTCACCAATAACAACTTTAGGTATTCCATATAAAAGGATAGTGCCAGAGCACATAGAGCAGGGTGATAATGTGGTATAAAGTGTACATTCTTTGTAAATGGAGGCTTTTTGTCGCCCTGCATTTTCCAATGCATCCATCTCACCATGTAAAACCACCGAACCATCTTGTACACGTTTGTTGTGTCCTGCCCCTAAGATTTTTCCTTTGTGAACAATCACAGAACCGATAGGAATCCCACCTTCGTTGTAACTTTTTTTCGCTTGCTTGATGGCAGCTTGGAGGAATTTTTGATGCATGGTTTAGGGTTAGTTTGAAAGGGTTAATCATAAACTATTTTCTGAAATATTAAAAGAACTCATGTAGGGTAGCACCTATGTGTGCTACCGTTTTTCAGTTTAACGATAAATTAAAAATGTTGTGGTTCTAATTTAATCCTGTGGTGATTTAACAACTGGAGCACACATAGGTGCTACCCTGCGATTGGGTTTGTTTGGTTAGTACACAATTACTGTTATTTGTGCAGTAACTCCAGCTCCTGTATCAGGTATAAATGCACGGCAGTTTAATTTATTAGTGCCATTATTTTTACAATTTACAGACCTGTTGGCATCAATAGTAGCAGATGCGACCCAAAATCTTGTATTAATGTTAGTTGGAAAGGTGAGTGTGCATCGACCTGGTGAACCACCATTGGTTATTGTTATAGCTCCAGCTGTTGTGGTTCCATTAAATTGCCGATTAATTACTGAACCTGTTTCACCACAATTTGGAGCAACCATGTATTTAACCATGCCACCTGAGGTGATGTTTTGTGATGTGTTTCCTGAAACTTTCAAGTTTCCATTTACATCGAGAAGCTCAGAAGGTGTTAGAGTGCCAATACCGACCTTGCCATCTTGAACTATAGATAATCTAGCAATATAGTTAGTTC
>JAMOLY010000061.1 GCA_027068835.1 Thiomicrorhabdus sp.
CTCTATATTGTAGCGATTATAATGCGGACTTATTGTTTTCGATTCCTAGGCAAGAAAAGCGAGAAGAGTTAGGCATTGATAGCTCTTGTTTGCCTTTTTCTGGTTTGGATATCTGGACAGCATTTGAAGTGTCTTGGTTAAACCTAAAAGGCAAGCCAAATGCTGTGATTGTGGAGTTTGCATTTTTGACAGATTCTGAGTTTTTAATTGAGTCAAAATCATTTAAGCTTTATTTGAACTCTTTTAATGGAACAAAGTTTAAGTCTCAAGAAGAAGTTGAGTCTTTAATGCGAGAAGACTTAACAAGAGCTTGTGGTGCACCTGTTGATATAATGATTCGTTCACTAAGTAGGCCAGAAGAATTGTTGTTTTTATTGCCAGGTAAGAACTTAGATGACCTTGATATTGAGGTGACAGAGTATCAAGTGAATCCTTTGATATTAGAGGTAAATTCTAATGCTGATATTCTTTGTGAAACGTTAAACAGTCATCTGTTAAAGTCAAATTGTTTGGTTACTGGCCAACCAGATTGGGGGTCTGTTGTTATTCGCTATGAGGGTTGCTCAATTAATCACGAAGCTTTGTTAAGGTATTTAATCTCATTTCGAGAACACAATGAATTTCATGAGCAGTGTGTTGAACGTATGTTCATGGATATTCTGACATATTGTAGGCCAAAATATTTAACCGTTTATGCTAGGTATGTTCGCAGGGGAGGCTTGGATATTAATCCTTATCGTTCAAATTATGAGGAAGAGTTTGATATTTCTCGCCTGATTAGGCAATAAATACGTTATAGATTTTAAATATTGTTTGTATAAGGGTTGATTTATACTGTACAGTACGGGAGTCTTAATAGTTTATTTTTTAGTAACGATTCAGCTTGCCCCCTGAAATCGGCTCTTTCTGTGTTAAAAAAAATGATTATTTACACTTGCGAGTGCACATTTTTTTCCTTGAGAGGATAAGTTACAGAGAAAAACTGAATGGCTAGGATATGCTTTAGTTATTCATAGAATAGTTATATTTTTTGTTTGGAAATGTTATGTATGAAATTTAAAAAAAGCTTTGTGGAGAAGCTTTCCTTTCGTGTTAATTCCTCTTGGATTGGCTCTCTGTATCAGTGGATGTTGACCAGTTTTATTATTGTGAGCCTTCCTCTTATTTTTGCTATTTTATATGCTTTCATGGCATTAGATAATTATTCAAAGCAGGCTCATCGTACCGTATTTCAAACAGTAATGGTGACGGAAAATTCTCGCTTACTGCTTGAACGCTTAATTTCTATGGAGCGTAGTATTCGTCAATTTCAAATCTTAAATGAAGCCTCTTTTTTTGAGGCTTATATCCAACATAGACATAAGTTTCTTAAATTACTTTCCGATTCTGAATTTAATGGACTGAATCAAGCGTTAGCGATAAAATTAAAGGCTCTTAAGGAGGACGAGATTACGTTGTTTCATCAAATTTATACTGAAGGTATCAATGATAATAAAGTGTTATCCTTTACAAACTTAATAGGGTTTGAAAATTTAGTAGGAAAGGCAAGGGATCTTATTAGAGAGGGTTCAAAGCAACAGTCGTCGGAAGTCTTTGCTCTTTCTAAGTTTGAAGAGGAAGTGAAAAATAGGCTGATATTTATTGTATTGGTCAGTGCTTGTTTAGCGTTGCTATTAAGTGTATTTTTTGTTCATTTTATTACTAGGCCGATAAAAAAAATAGGCTCTTCGATAAAGTACTTGGCAAAAGATGACTTTGACTTTTCTGTAGAAGAATCAGGGCCTAGAGATTTGCGTGAGTTAGGTCAAAATTTGGAAGGCCTTAGAAAGGAGTTAAAATATCTTGAAAATGAAAAACAGCATTTTATTAGAAGCGTTTCTCACGAGCTTAAAACGCCTTTAGCGACGTTAAAAGAGGGAACTGATTTATTATCTGAAGAAGTGATTGGGACGTTAAATGATGAACAACGAGAAGTGCTTAGTTTGATGAAAATGGGAAACTTTAATATCATTAACTTAGTTTCTAATCTTTTAGAGTATCAACGAGCCGTCTCGATTCAGTCTCGTCTTGAGTATAGTCAATTTGATTTGTCTTCTTTGATGTCTTCTTTAGTGGAGGAGTATCAACTACTTTTTCAAAGTAAAAATCAAGCTGTTGTGATGAAAAACCCTTCGATTCAAATAATAGCGGACTACAATAAGCTTAAAATTATTTTAAGTAATTTTATCTCGAATGCCATTAAATTTTCAGGAAAAAATACCCATATTGGTTTTTCCTCTGAAGTTGAAGGCAAAAAGGTTCAAATTTTGATTGAGGATCAAGGTCCAGGCATTCCTGAATCGATTCGTTCAGAAATATTTGAAGATTTTTTTCAAGGAAAAGCAAATGAAGATTCCGTGATGAAAGGAACGGGTTTAGGGCTAGCGATAGTGGGCTATTATGTGGTTAAGCATGGAGGAAAGACAGTATTGTTGTCACCTAATAAAGAATATTGCGGCGCTCGATTTTCTTTAGAGTTGCCATTGGAGGCTAAAAATGTATCTTAAGTTATTTTTTATTTTTTTGACTGTTATTGTGCTTCATGGTTGCACAGCTTTTCAGCAAACTAAGGGCGATGTGGATAATGGAATTAAAAGTACTCATGCAATGCCTCCTTTATTGCAGTTTGAATTGCCATTTAATAAGCAAAGAGGCGTGTTTTTGCCTCTTAATTCAAAAGATAAAATCGTTTTAGATATATTAAAACAGGGCGCTTATTACGCAAGTTTAAAAGATCCTTCTCGATTAATGGCTTGTAAGGAGTTGGCGACTATTTATAAAGAGGATGCTTTTTGGCAGGCGGGGTGGCTTTTGGCTTATAGCTTTTCGGATAAAGGGAGTTGTATTACCCATAAAGAGAGATTAGTTCTTCTTAATGAGCTTGAAGGTTTGGTTGATTTTCAAGAGTATAAAGATATCCAGTGGCTAAATTCTGTCAATATCCAAACTCTAGAGCATATTAATTACTTGAAAGCTCGTAATATTTTTTTGAAAGAAAAAAAACGAGCTCTTGAAGAGGCGTTGCAAGAGCGTCAAGCGGAAAACACAGAGCTAAAAATTCTTATTAAAGAGTTAAAGACGGTTGAAAAAATTATGAATGAACGGATTTCAGATGGTAGTCCCTGAAGTAAGCAGTTTGCTCTTTAAGGGGCAAAGATTATTGTTAGTGGATGATGATGCAAGTTTATTAAAGCTTTTATCTATTCGTTTACGCCATATGGGTCTTGAGGTTGAAGCAGTAGAAAGCGCAACCGAAGCTTTGGCTGTATTGCCAGTATTCAATCCTCATATTGTCCTTACTGATCTTAGAATGGATGAAATGAATGGGATGGCTTTGTACGAAGAAATTCAAAAGACTCGTCCAATGTTGCCTGTCATTATAATGACGGCACATGGAACAATTAGAGAAGCGGTGGAAGCGACGAGTTTAGGCGTTTTTGGGTTTATTACCAAGCCCATTAACCATTTAGAGTTGAACGAACAGATTGAGAAGGCTTTTAAAATTCACTCGGGTTTGGTTTCGGATTTTTCAGAGGCACAGTGGTGTAAAAAAATCATTGGACAAAGTTCGGTAATGGATACGCTTTTGAAAGATTTATATCATGTTGCTCAAAGCGAAATTAGTGTTTATATTCAGGGGGAAAGCGGGACAGGAAAAGAGTTGATTGCTCAGGCACTTCATCAAGCGAGCCCCAGAAAAAATAAACCTTTTGTCGCGGTTAATTGCAGCGCTATTCCTGAAGAGTTGTTGGAGTCAGAGCTTTTTGGGCATAAAAAAGGCGCTTTTTCAGGAGCAATTGAGCATCGAAAAGGCTTGTTTGAATTAGCGGATGGTGGCGTTCTATTTTTGGATGAAATTGGTGATATGTCTCCCTCTTTTCAAGTAAAGCTTTTAAGAGCTTTGCAGGAAGGGGAGGTTAGGCCTGTAGGAGAGAGCGTAGCAAGGCCTGTCGATGTTCGAGTGGTATCGGCAAGCCATCGAGATTTAAAGCAGATGGTTGAAGAAAAAACATTTAGACTTGATCTTTATTATCGTTTAAATATTGTGACATTGAGGTTGCCTACCTTAGCGCAACGTCCAGAGGACATTCCTTTACTTGTGAATCACTTTATTGCTCAAAGCAAAACAAAAGTAAAAAAAATTTCAACTGAGGCCATGGATATATTGTTAGGTTACGAATGGCCTGGAAACATTAGAGAGTTGAAAAATGTTATTGAACAAGCATGTACTTTTGCAACCACTGCGTTAATCCCTGCTTCACTTATTGAAAACGCATTACAGAAAAAGAATTTATCCATGCTTTCTTTTAGTGAAGCAAAAAAGAATTTTGAACGGGATTATTTAGTGCAACTTTTAAAGCTGGTAGGCGGGAATGTTTCCCAAGCGGCTCGTATTGCAAAACGAAATCGTACGGAGTTTTATCGATTATTAAATCGTCATATGTTAAAACCCGCCAGCTTTAAAGAAGAGATTAAATAAATGTCGCTATTTAAGTACAGTAATTTTTGATGTAAAAAACAATTAGTTACAGCTGTTAGCCTTAGTTTTTTTATATGATTAGTATTTTTTGTCTCTTTTTAAAGACAGTGTCTTATTTAACCCCCCCCCCTTTTTTTTGTTTCTTGTCACGTAGTTTTGACCGATTTTTTAGGGTAGATTTCTTTAGAAATGCTTTGCCTGTCGTGATTGGACAACATAAAAAAGCATAATTTTTGTTTTTTGTAAGTATGTAATGGAATTTGTAGGGCGTTGTAGTATTTTTTCCTTTTAATTCAATGGATTGAGTGGTTTTTAAAAAGATGGTACGCAGGTTGCTTTAGGTATCATTGAATTGGAGTTTTTATCGGTATTTAACTATGTTGGTAGAAGCTTATTTTAAATGAACCTGTTTTAGCAAAAATGTCTTGTCTTAGTAACGACATAAGATGTTTTTAACGTTAAAACAACTAAAAGAGAAATTGCTTATGAAAAATCTAAGATTTATCTTGGTACTTGCTGTGACCTTAGGTGCATCAAGTGCTGTTGTCGCAGCACCTGATGCGACTGGAGAGTTATGGAAGATATTAGACACCAATCAAGACGGTGCAATTAGTAAAGAAGAAGCGTCGGCTTCTCAAGAAGTTTCTTCGCAGTGGAACTTGCTTGATCTTAATCAGGATGGCGTTCTTTCTGAAAAGGAGTTTGCTTTAGTCAGTTTAACTAAGTAACTTGTTGTAATGGCACCCTATTGTTAGTTTATTGTTTTAGGTTATGGATAAATCCTCCCCCTTTTAGCGATAACCTAAAACAATAAACTAGCAGTAGAGTGTTTTTTTTTGTGTAAACCCCCTTCCTCGACTTTATTATTTAATTTTTGTATTATTTCCCCCCCCTCTCCTCTTCTTTTGATTAAGAGTTTTTAGTGTGCGAACTTGGGCAAGTATCAATTGCTTATGTTAAAATGCGTCTATTTAATAAAAATGGTTTTTTCTGGCGCTTCGTGAAGATAATATAAAAAATTCATTAAGATTAATTTGGTTTAAAGGACTTTTCATGAGCACTCAAAGTTCTACGTATGATGTAATTGTTGTTGGTGGAGGGCATGCAGGAACGGAGGCCGCGCTCGCTTCAGCTCGAATGGGGCTTAACACGCTTTTATTGACGCATAATATTGATACCTTGGGCCAAATGTCGTGTAACCCTGCTATTGGAGGGATTGGAAAGGGGCATCTTGTAAAAGAGGTGGATGCTCTTGGTGGCGTGATGGCTCAAGCCATTGATGAAGCAGGCATTCAATTTAGAATATTGAATGCCTCTAAAGGGCCTGCGGTTCGAGCAACACGAGCGCAGGCCGATCGAGTTTTATATCGCCAAGCAATCCTTTCTCGTTTGCAGAACCAAGAAAACTTAACACTGTTTCAGCAGCCTGTTGAGGATGTTTTATTGGAAGGTCAAATCATTCAAGGGGTTGAAACAAAGATGGGGCTTAAATTTTATGCGCATCAGGTTGTTTTAACTGTAGGCACCTTTTTAGCGGGTCGAATTCATATTGGATTACAAAACTATGAGGGCGGGCGAGCGGCGGATGAGCCTTCTGATCGGTTGGCGTCGCGTTTACGGGAGTTGTCTCTACCTGTTGGACGTTTAAAAACAGGAACGCCACCACGGATTGATGCACGTACGGTTAATTTTGAGGCGATGCAAATTCAGCCTGGCGATACCCCTATTCCAGTATTTTCTTATATTGGTAAAGCATCTATGCACCCTCGGCAGGTTCCATGTTATATCACTTATACCAACGTTCAAACGCATGATATTATTATGGCCTCTTTGGATCAGTCCCCGATGTACTCTGAGCAAGGGGAGATTGACAGTACTGGCCCACGTTACTGTCCTTCAATTGAAGATAAAGTCATGCGCTTTGCGGATAAAGACAAGCATCAAGTATTTATTGAGCCAGAAGGGTTGAGTACGACAGAGTTGTATCCGAATGGTATTTCAACCAGTCTGCCTTATGAAACGCAGCTTAATCTCGTGCGCTCAATGAAAGGACTGGAAAATGCAAAAATTATTCGGCCAGGTTATGCAATTGAATACGATTACTTTGACCCTCGTGGCTTGAAACCCACCTTGGAGACAGAAGCGATTCAAGGGTTGTATTTTGCGGGTCAGATTAATGGTACAACGGGTTACGAAGAGGCGGCCGCTCAGGGATTGTTAGCGGGAATTAATGCTGCACGACGCGTCCAAGGAAAGGCGTCTTGGTATCCACGCCGTGATGAAGCCTACTTGGGGGTTTTAGTGGATGATTTAATCACCATGGGAACTAATGAGCCTTATCGAATGTTTACCTCGCGAGCAGAGTATCGCTTAATGTTAAGGGAGGATAATGCCGATCAACGCCTTACGCCCATTGCAAGAGAGATGGGTTTAATTGATGATTGTCGCTGGGCGGCTTATCAAAATAAATTAGAGGTCTTGGAGAAAGAGGTGGCTCGCCTGAAAGAAGCATGGGTTTTTCCATCTCATCCAGAAGCAAAAAAAGCCGAAAAATTAATGGAACTCCCTTTGAGCAAGGAGCACACTTTGTTTGACTTGTTGAAGCGCCCTAAAGTTATGTATTCAGCACTGTCAGAGTTGGAGCTGTTTGGTGAGGGAATTGATGATGCATCCGTTATTGGTCAAATAGAAATAGAAGCAAAATATTCTGGTTATATTGATCGTCAAATGCAACAAATTGCTAAAGTAAAACGTTCAGAGTCCGTAGAAATTCCTGATAATCTTGATTTAGAGTCGATTTCTGGCCTTTCAAATGAAGTAAAGCAAAAAATACGAGATCACAAGCCTGCTAATTTAGGTATGGCAAGTCGTATACAGGGCATAACGCCCGCAGCCATTTCGATTTTATTAATTGTGATTAAAAAATCACGATTAAATGGTGGGAAAGGTCCCGTAGAGTAAGCAAATGGATTATGTGATAGATGGTGTTAACAGCTTTAAAATCAAGTTTAGAAAAGGGGCTTTGTGCGCTTTCCATTGAGGCAACACCTCAGCAGGTGGACTTATTAATTCAGTATTTAGTCTTGCTTGAAAAGTGGAATAAGGTTTACAATTTGACAGCGATTAGAGACCCTAAAGAGATGCTGGTTAAACATCTGTTAGACAGTTTGGCAATTGTGCCACATCTTAGGGGGGAGAAATTTATTGATGTTGGAACGGGCGCGGGGTTGCCAGGTATTCCGCTTGCGATTATGTGCCCAACTAAGCAAGTTGATTTGTTGGACAGCAACAGTAAAAAAACACGTTTTTTAATACAAGCCAAAACTGAATTGAATTTAGTGAATACGCAAATTATTTATGATCGAGTTGAAAATTATCAACCCTTAGAGTTATATGATGGCGTTATTTCTCGTGCATTTGCATCGATGAATGATATGTTGCATTGGACGACGCATCTGTTAAAAGAGAATGGGGTTTGGTGGGCAATGAAATCTCAAAAAGACTTTGAGGATTTAGTCGCGTTATCTGGGGGGGTAAAAATTCAAGAGATGATTGAATTATTCGTTCCAGGGTTAGAGGCAGAACGTATGCTGTTAAAAGTAATAAAACCATCCGCTTAAAGGCTAAGGATTGTACGTGGGAAGAGTGATTGCAGTAGCAAACCAAAAAGGCGGTGTAGGAAAAACAACAACCAGTGTTAATTTAGCGGCTGCGTTGGGTCGTTTAGATAAAAATATTCTACTGATTGATTTAGACCCTCAAGGAAATGCAACGGTTTCTGTCGGTGTTGATAAAGAGGCGTTGAGTGTTTCTGTTTTTGAGGTATTGGTTGGAGAGGTCAAAGCCAAGGAGGCAATAATCTCTGTTGAGCATGCCTGCGTAGATTTGTTGCCAGCGAATGGAAATCTTACCGCGGCAGAAGTCACGTTGCTGGAGGAGGATATGGGACCTAAGCGTCTTAGAAAAGCACTGAAAAAAATTCGCTTTCACTATGATGCGATTATCATCGATTGCCCGCCTACGCTTAATATGCTAACTCTAAATGCATTAACCGCAGCAGATGCGATTATTGTTCCTGTTCAGTGTGAATATTTCGCTTTAGAGGGGCTTTCTGCGCTTATGGGAACCATTGATACTGTTCAGGATGAGTTAAATCCAAATCTGCATATTGATGGCTTATTAAGAACCATGCACGATCGCCGTAATAACTTAGCAAATGATGTTTCTAATGAGCTGGTAAAACATTTTGGTGTGAAAGTGTTCCAAACAATCATTCCACGTAACGTTCGGTTAGCAGAGGCACCCAGTCATGGAGAATCAGTCATTGATTATGATGCCTCCTCAAACGGTGCAATTGCTTATTTAGCGTTAGCAAAAGAGTGGATTCGTAAATCAAGAATATAGCCCCTTTTAAAGTTAAAGGGGAGTGCTTGATAGTACAGTAAAAAAGGTAGAAAACGAAGTGGCTAAAAAACGTTCAGGAATGGGTAAGTTAGGTATTCATGCCATGATTGGCGCAAAGCAAAAGTCAGACAACAGTCGTTCTGATTACCGCATTGAAAAAATGAGTGTAGAGCTGTTGCAATCTGGCCAATATCAGCCAAGGCAACAGTTTGATGAAGCCCGCTTACAAGAGCTTTCAGACTCCATTAAGGCACAAGGAATGGTTCAGCCGATTGTGGTTCGCCAATTAGAGACGGGACGGTATGAAATTATTGCAGGCGAACGACGATGGCGAGCGTCAAAAATGGCTGGCCTCGATAAAGTTCCTGTGATTATTCGCCAAGCAGATAGTCAAGCAACATTGGCCATGGCGTTAATTGAAAATATACAGCGAGAAGATTTAAATCCGATTGAAACGGCAATAGGGCTTAAGCGTCTGTTAAAAGAGTTTGATTTAACTCAGCAAGCGGTTGCGGATGCCGTCGGACGTTCAAGGGCGGCGGTGTCTAATTTATTAAGGCTACTTAAGCTCCCTAAGAGCATCCAGAAGGAACTTCATGCAGGAACCATTAGCATGGGGCATGCACGAGCTATTATCAGCTTGCCTGAAAGCATTCAAAAAGAGTTAATTAAGAAAAGCATTGAGAAAAGTTGGTCTGTTAGAGAGATTGAGGACGCAGTTCAGCAACAATTAATTCCGAAAAAAATAATTAAAGAAGCCAAGGAAAAGTCCTTGCCTAATATACAGGACGTTAAAAAGCATGAAGTTTTTTTAGCTCAAAAAATATCAATGAGGGTTAAAATTAATCATAAGGCCACAGGGCGAGGAAAGGTTGAAATTAGTTACAATGATCTTACTGAGTTGACACGTTTAATGTCATTATTTTAGGCTATGATGATGTGGGTAGATGATGTGTTTTTAAAACTAAAAATCACACGATATTGTTTTTTGTTCTTTTAAGGTTTAAAAAAAGGAAAAAATTGAACGGTATTCCCTAGCTTTTGTGGCCATAAAATATTATTATGTCCGCCCAATTAGCTTGAACTTAGATTCGCTAAAACGTATCATTAGCAGAGTTTGCCAACAGATGACTGAGTCGAATCAAAAAAATAGTAGGCATAAGCATACGATTGCACCGAGCCCTGTCGCAAATTACTTGCTGATTGGTGCAGGCTCAATGTTTACTGCAACGGTCATCGCAGGTTTTATTGTTGGTTATGCATTGGATTATCTTTTTGGTACGATGCCGATCTTCTTTTTAGCGTGTGGGGTGTTAGGGTTTATTGGCGGGGCACAAAAAGTGCGCCTACTAACGAAACGATTGGATCAACAAGCCACTCAAAAAACAAAAGATGCGTCAAATGTTGAGTAAAGTGTTTAAAGTCCAAGCCATTATTGGTTTGATCGCGGTAGGTGTTTACGCTACGCAAGGTCAGGTAATGGGTGCGGCGTATGGTTTTTTTGTTGGAATGATGAACGTGCTAATGTTGAGCTTTACGTTTGGTAAAGCAAATCAACGAGCAGAAGAAGATCCAAAATCTGGAATACTAATTTTATATATGAGTGCAGTTGTTAGGTTTGTTCTATTGGCTGTGTTATTTATTATCGGGTTGTCTTTTCTTGAAGAGAGTCAGGCTTTTTCAGTGGTATTAACCTTTGTGTTAATGCAACTGGGTCAGCTTTTCAATCTGCTAGGGAAACAACGTTTGACTGACTAAGGAGTAGACCCTTGAGTGCTGAAAAAATGGGAACGGTCGAGTATATTCAACATCACTTGACTAATAATAGCGTAGGAGAAGGGTTTTGGACCTTTCACTTGGATACTATTGCGGTGAGTTTTATGCTCGGTGCATTAATGATTTTTGTATCAATGCGTTTAGTAAAACAGATGGAAGCAGGTACCCCTGGTGGGTTTCAGAACTTTGTTGAATCTATTTTAGATTTCGTTTCTGTCAATGTTAGAGACGCCTTTCCAGGTCATAATCCCTTGATTGCTCCTCTTGCTTTAACTATTTTCATTTGGGTTTGGTTAATGAACTTTATGGATTTGATCCCTGTGGATCTGTTCCCATACTTATTCCAGTTGATTAGTGGTGACTCTCATGCGTATTTGAAAATCGTTCCAACCACAGACTTGAACACAACGCTAGCGATGTCTTTAACGGTTTTCTGTTTGATTGTTTTTTACAGCATTAAAATTAAAGGAGTTTGGGGCTATACTAAAATGTTCCTATTTCATCCGTTTGGGAAGTTCTTCATCCCCGTTAATATTATCATGACGTTTATTGAAGAAGTGTCTAAACCTTTATCTCTTGCCTTGCGTTTATTCGGTAACTTATTCGCAGGTGAACTCGTATTCCTATTGATCGCATTGATCGGTGGAACATTGGCAGTGGGTGCCGCTGCTCTATTCTGGGCACCATTACAGGTTCTCCTAGATTTAGCTTGGTTGATTTTCCACTTGTTGGTTATCACGTTGCAAGCCTTTATCTTTATGGTGTTAACAATCGTTTACTTAGGCATGGCGCATGAGGAAGCTCATTAAATTTTCGTCTCCGTAAATAATTGAATGAATAGGGAACCGAGGCTTTGCCTCGGTTACCAAAAGGGTTTAAGCGCACCTGCTTCAGTTTTACTACTAGGCAAAAAGCTTTTTTAACTTTAATTTTTTTAACTTTAAACTTTGGAGAAAATCGATGGAAGTAACTGCTACTATGATTGCTGATATCTACGCTGCAACTGCGATTGGTGTAGGTGTAATTTTGGCCGCTGCTGGTATGGGATCAGCAATTGGTTGGGGTCTTATTTGTGCGAAAACATTGGAAGGGATTGCTCGTCAGCCTGAAATGCGTCCTGTATTAATGACCAATATGTTCATTTTTGCTGGTTTGATGGAATCTTTCCCGTTCATTATCCTAGCATTCGCAATGTGGTTCTTATTTGCTAACCCGTTCGTTGGTGCTATGACTGCTGCTTTAGGTGCTTAATCCTTAAACGCAACTGTAAAATTAACTAATAACGAATGGCGAGGTAACCACTGTGAACATTAACGCAACGCTTCTCATCCAGATGATCGCATTTATGCTCTTAATCTGGTTTGTGAATAAAGTGCTGTGGGGTCCACTTTCAAAGTTAATGGAAGAACGTCAGAAAAAAATTACTGATGGACTTTCTGCCGCGGAGAAAGGAAAGCATGAACTTGAATTAGCCGAAAATAAAGCCAAAGAAGTGCTTAAAGACGCTAAATCTCAAGCTCAAAATATACTAGGTCAAGCTGAAAAGCGTGGTTCTGAAATCGTAGAAGATGCGAAAGTAAAAGCCACCGAAGAAGCAGGCCGTATAAAAGCTTCAGCCCAGGCAGAAATAGAGCAAGAAGTAAGTCGTGCAAGAGAAGATCTTCGTAAAGAAGTGGCTTCCATTGCAGTTTCTGGTGCAGAAAAAATTCTTAGAAAAGAAATTGATGCAACAAGACATAACGACATGCTAGAAACCTTGGTTAAATCAATCTAAGGATACACTCTATGGCACAATTAATGAAAATTGCTCGACCATATGCAGAAGGCGTTTACGCTCTTGCGAAAGAAGAGAGTAATGTAGCGACTTGGTCAGAAGAATTAGCGAACTTGGCACTCATCTCACGAGATGAAGCGATGGAAGCTATGATTAAAAACCCAAAATACAGTGCCGATAAAATCGTTGCTGTCTTCACGGAAGTGATGGGCAATAATCTGACAGCCAAAGGTAAAAATCTTTTGGTTGCTATGGCTGAAAACAAACGTTTAGCCGCACTATCAGACGTTGCTGAAGTTTTTGAAACTTTAAAAGCAAAAGATGAAAAACGAGTGCGTGCTACGGTAATTTCAGCGCTAGAAGTAACTGGTGAGCAGAAAAAAATATTAAGTGCTGCTTTAAATGCTAAGTTTGATGCCGAAGTAGAAATTTCTTATGAAGAAGATGCTTCATTGATCGGCGGAATTAAGATTAAAGTAGATGACTGGGCCATTGATGGTTCAGCTATTATGCAACTTAACAAACTTGGCGCAGCAATCGCCCAATAATGGAGAGGAACAAACATGCAATTGAATGCCTCTGAAATCAGCAGCCTAATCAAAGACCGAATTAAAGGTTTTGATGGTTCAGCTGAGTCTGGCAGCGAAGGAACAGTCGTTAGCATCGCCGATGGTATCGCACTGATTCATGGTGTCTCAGACGTAATGTATGGTGAAATGGTTCAATTTGATGAGAACACATTCGGAATGGCTCTAAACTTAGAGTCTGATTCGGTAGGTGTTGTTGTTTTAAGTGAATATGAGCACATTTCTGAAGGTGACAAAGTTACCTGTACTGGCCGTATTTTAGAAGTCCCAGTAGGGCCTGAATTAAATGGTCGTGTGGTAAACGCATTAGGCCAGCCTATCGATGGTAAAGGTTCTATTGATACAAAAGTAACATCGCCAATTGAGCGTGAAGCGCCTGGTGTTATTGATCGTAAGTCGGTCGATGAGCCAATGATGACAGGAATTAAATCGATTGATTCCATGATTCCAGTTGGCCGTGGTCAACGTGAGTTAATCATCGGAGATCGTCAGACTGGTAAGACAGCAATCGCGATTGATGCGATCATTTCTCAAAAACACACAGGTGTTAAGTGTGTTTATGTTGCGATGGGTCAAAAAGCATCTACCGTTGCGAACGTAGCGCGTAAGTTAGAAGAGTATGGCGTAATGGATAACACAGTTATCGTTGCAGC
>JAMOLY010000062.1 GCA_027068835.1 Thiomicrorhabdus sp.
GCCAACCTAAGCGCGTCATTCCTTCCGCAATGGAACCCGACGAGACAAGTACTACCTCAATGCCTTGAGAATTAAGCGTGGCCATCTGAGCGACCCACTGGCTTAATGCTTGGGTATTTAGCCCCTTACCATCGTCGGTTAACAACGCACTGCCAATTTTAATAACCCAGCGCTTAGTTTTCTTTAAATCGGTACGATTCATCTAATCACCGTAATTAAAATTCAAAATCTTCATCTACCGAAGCACGTACAGGCGCTTCCTCTTCTGCCATTTCGATTCGGTTTTGCTCTAACGCATAAGCGATATCGTTCACCAATTTTTTGGTGCCCTCTCTCAAAACCGCAGAGATTTGATAAACAGCCCCTTGCCACTCCACTTCAGAAACAATACGCGTGCACAGTTCCTCGACCTCTTCTGGTAAGAGCAAATCGGTTTTATTTAACACTAACCAGCGCTCTTTACCTGCGATTTCATCGCTGTATTTCTCTAGCTCTTTGGCAATGATTTTAATGTCTTCAACAGGGTCCGTCTCTTCCAGTGGGGCAATATCCACCACATGCAATAACAACCCAGTACGAGAAAGGTGTTTTAAAAACTGCTGCCCTAACCCCGCGCCTTCAGATGCGCCTTCAATCAACCCCGGAATATCAGCCATCACAAAACTGGTTTCAGGAGAGACACTCACCACGCCTAAATTAGGATACAGCGTTGTAAATGGATAATTGGCAACCTTAGGGCGTGCCGCAGATACTGCAGTAATAAGACTTGATTTACCCGCATTCGGCAAGCCTAGCAATCCAACATCGGCCAGAACAATAAGCTCTAAACGTAAGTTACGCTCTTCGCCATCTTCACCCGTTGTACACTGTCTAGGTGAACGATTTCGACTGCTTTTAAAGTGAATATTACCCAAGCCATGACGCCCACCTTCGGCTACTCTTAAACGTTGGCCATGCTCGGTTAAATCTCCAAGAACTTCTAACGAATCAATATCAGTGACTTTGGTTCCAACAGCGACCTTAATAATTAAGTCTTCGCCTGCCGAACCCGTTTTTTGCTGGCCCATTCCTGCTTGACCATTTTGTGCTCGATAGTTTTTAGTGAACCGAAAATCCACCAAGGTATTTAAGTTACGGTCTGCTTCCAGATAAACACTGCCACCATCACCGCCATCGCCGCCATTGGGGCCACCAAATGGTATGTATTTTTCACGACGAAAGCTGGCAACACCGTTCCCTCCGCGACCGGCTTCGACATGGATGGAAGATTCATCTACAAACTGCATGTTGTACCCTTTTTATCAATCAACTCCCCGCCTTACTCAGCAAAAAATAAAGAGGGGGGGGGGGGAGAATTTTATACAAACAAAAACGCCCCGTCAAAGCGGGGCGTTTTTTTGGTAAGCGACGACAGAATCTTATTCAGAAACAATCGTTACGTAAGTACGTAATGGCTTACCTTTTGATACAAATGCAACCGCACCGTCTGCTTTTGCAAACAAGGTATCGTCTTTACCGCGACCCACATTAACACCTGGATGAAACTTGGTTCCACGCTGGCGAACAATAATGCTACCTGCTGAAACTACTTCTCCACCAAATGCTTTAACGCCTAGGCGTTTGGCATTGGAATCGCGACCGTTTTTAGTACTACCTGCTGCTTTCTTATGAGCCATGGGTTCGTCCTTTTGTTAACAGTGTTAGCCCCTACTCAGAGATAACAACTGTTTTAAATTTGTAACAACTCAGCTAGCCCCTGAAAAAGATCAACTCTGTGTTAAAAAAATGGACATTTACACTTGTAAACTTACATTTTTTTCCTTGATTTGACCTTTTTCAGGAGCCATCTGAGAAGTTATTTAAATTATGATTAAGCTGAAATCGTACCGATCTTAATTTCAGTATAATTTTGGCGGTGGCCTTGCTTAGTCTTCGATCTGTTCTTACGACGACGGAACTTGATGATAGTAACTTTTTTACCACGACCGTTTGACTCAACTGTCGCAGAAACTTTAGCACCTTCAACAATCGGTGTACCAACTTTAATGTCAGCGCCTTCACCTACCATCAACACTTCGTCAAACTCTACCGCATTACCTGCTTCAACATTCAAAGACTCAACGCGTAACACTTGACCTTCTCGAACTCGATACTGCTTACCACCGGTTTTAATTACCGCATACATGGAACTTCTCCCGGATTTTAAAATTCTGTTTTTTTTATTACAGCCGCTAATTACGACAAAGGCGGAATTATATAGACTTTTATCACCAAGGTCAAAACAAATTCATTTTTTTTAATGTCCTTCTTGATTCAACGCGGCAAAACAAAAAAAACACCTATAATCTAGTCTAACTTACTGATTACTCTATTTTATTCTTAATTAAAAACACCGTTAACGGTCGTGAAAACAGATTAAATATAAATCTTTTAATATTCAAGCGAATGAAAACACTGGCATCACTTCATCATTCGTACTAAAATTGATCTTTTCACTCGCTTTCATGGCTGAATGTGCCAAAACTCATAATGATCTCATAAATGACTTTATCCGAAATCCAATCCCTTGTTCAAAATGACATTCAAGCCGTTGACCAGCTTATTTTAAAGCGGCTTGCCTCTGATGTGGTACTCATCAACCAAATTGGCCACTATATCATTAACAGTGGCGGAAAACGATTAAGACCGCTCTTGGTCTTATTGTCTGCTCGTGCCTGTGGCTATCAAGGCACGGATCATCGTTTAATGGCCGCTGTGATTGAATTTATACACACCTCTACACTATTGCATGATGATGTCGTAGATGAATCAGATACACGTCGCGGCCATAAAACTGCCAATGATGTTTGGGGTAATGCGGCCAGTGTATTGGTCGGCGACTTCCTCTATTCAAGATCGTTTGAGATGATGGTTGAACCGGGTAATATTCGAATCATGCAAGTAATGTCTGAAGCCACCAACGTCATTGCCGAAGGCGAGGTGTTGCAACTGCTTAACTGTCACGACGCAGACACCACCAAAGAACGTTACATGGAGGTGATTCATCGTAAAACGGCCAAGCTTTTTGAAGCCGCCACTCAAATGGGCCCCATACTCGCAAACAAACCAGAACTTGAAGCCGCTTTTACCACTTACGGCCGCCATTTAGGTGCGGCGTTTCAATTAATTGATGATGTACTTGACTACACCGCAGATGAAGCAGAGCTTGGAAAAAACGTTGGGGATGACTTAGCAGAAGGAAAACCAACCCTGCCTTTAATATACAGTTTAGAAAATGGCTCAAATGAAGAGAAAGCAATCATTCGAAGAGCCATTGAATCGGAAGGCGTGACATTACTTAAAGAAGTCACCGAAATTATTAAGCGCTCTGGTGCAATTGACTACACCAAACACATTGCACAACAAGAAGCAGAGCTTGCAAAAAGAGCACTTGCTCCACTTTCCGAGAGTGAGCTAAAAACGGCTTTATGTGCCTTAGCGGATTTAGCCGTTAATCGTTCTCACTAACTCCTACCGCACTCTTCTTCGCTGAGTTTTATTTTTTACATGCGCTTCATAAGCTTGCTGAACCCGCTCTCTTTCTTGCTCAGCTAATGCGGCATTCATTTTAGCTTCAGCCTCTTCTTGCAACTCTTGATGATAACGACGATACAACTCTAAATTCACTAACTTTGTCTTGCTCCAGTCCACACGACGCATAATCCAACGAATCAAAAAACGAATCACATGACACTGGTCTAAACTGCTGTATAACAATTCAGGTTTTGGGCGAATCCCGTGCATCCGCTCCACAATAATCAATTGCAAATGTCGATCGGCTCTAATTCGAATAAACCCTGTATTTTCATCGTCAAAACTTGTGCTGTAAAAAATACGAATGACTTGGCTCATGCTAAAAATTGCCTTAGCAAGAATGGTGGATTCTTTTTTACCATTTTGACCAACGGTATAAATAAATATATTTTGAGACATAATTTGCTTAAAAAATAGATCAACCTCGTCAAATAAAACATCTTGATTTAATTGTGACTTAGCGGACTGTTCAAGCTTAATTTCAGCCGAACGTTTTTCAAGTAGTTTAATAAAATATCGTGCAGATGGGGAAATTGGTTTTGGATTATGCATTTTTAAATACCTCTATGAATAGGTATCGGCCGACTTTAAAAAAGTTGAGCTTATTTGAACCTTCTACACATTATCCTTTAAAAAAATTTCAAACTCATCGGCAGGTAAAGGACGGCTTAATAAATACCCCTGAACGTACTGACAACCCTGTGCACGTAAAAACTCCAGCTGCGCATCCGTTTCAACGCCTTCAGCTACGACATCTAAACCCAGCTTATCTGCTAATAAAATCACGACTTCAACAATGGCTGCGTCATCTGAATCTGGCGTTAAGTCCATAATAAAAGAACGATCAATTTTTAAGGTACTCATTGGAAATTGCTTTAAGTACCCTAAAGAGGAGTACCCCGTTCCAAAATCATCAATCGCGAGTCTTAAACGACTTTCCCTAAAATCTTTCATGGTTTGCAGAGCCTTTTCTACATTTTCCATGACACAACTCTCTGTAATTTCAAGCTCAATATTTTTAGGATCCAGCTGAAAAGTATCTAGCGTATTTTGAATGGTTCTTAATAAATTTTCTGATTTAAACTGTCTTGCAGATAAATTAACCGCCACGACTAATGTATCATCATATTTTTTGACCCACTCAGCCGTAGCACGACAAGCCTCCTGTAAAACCCACTCTCCCAAAGGAATGATTAAACCACTTTCCTCTGCAAGAGGGATAAATTTATCGGGCGGAATCAATCCTTTTTCAGGATGAATCCAGCGCACCAGCGCTTCCATTCCTGTAATTTTATTCGTTGCTAAAGAAATTTTAGGTTGATAAAACAGGGTAAATTGCTGATTAAGAATGGCATGACGCATTTCATCTTCCATTTCCAGCTGTTCAAAAACGGCATCTTGTAGCTCTTGACTGAAATAATGATACGTATTACGCCCTTGCTCTTTCGCTTTATACAACGCCAGCTCTGCTCGCTTAATAAGCCCGTCTACATCCGCCCCATCACTTGGAAAAATAGACACACCAATACTCGCACTAATATTAATGCTCTGCCCTCTTAAGCAAAAAGGCTCCAAGAAAGCATCAATAAAATTTTGTGCGACCACGGATGCGTCTTCTGCATTGCTTAATTCAGGGAGCAATATGGCAAACTCATCCCCCCCTAAACGGGCAACGGTGTCAGACTCTCGCCCTAACGTTAAAAAGCGCTGTGCAATTAATTCAAGCAGTTCATCACCCACATTATGACCCAATGAATCATTCACAATTTTAAAACGATCCAAATCAAGTAATAATACGGCTAATTGATGCTTTTCTCGCTTGGCGATTGAAAGACTAACGGAGAGACGATCATGAAATAGAACTCGATTGGGTAGATGGGTCAGCGGGTCGTAAAAAGAGAGCTCTTCAAGTTTTTCTTCGGCCTCTTTTTGATCCGATAAATCGCTAAAAAGACCCACATACCCCGTCGCCTCGCCCTCTTCATCAAGCATGGCGTTAATCATTAACCATTTAGGATAAATTTCACCATTTTTTCGTCGATCCCAAACTTCACCGTTCCAATGCCCTTGTGTTTTAATTTGTGCCCACATAGCTTGATAAAAGCTTCGATCATGTCGTCCCGATTTAAGCACATTTGGGTTTTTACCAATTAATTCCTCTCGCTGATAACCCGTAATTGTTTGATAAGCGCTATTTACATCGATAATCAAACCTTTAGCATCTGTAAAAACCACCGCTTCCGTCGCATTTTCAACCACTTTTTGCGCTAAGCCATAATTTTTTTCTAGCCATTTGGATCGCGTAGTTTCCGTTAAAATACAACCAACACCACACACCTCTTTCTGTGGTGTTAACCAAGGAAATCTCACCTGAATAAAGGTACGTTTAGCCCCTTTTATTAAAACTTCAATCTCTGTTTCAAAAAATTTTTCCTGCTTAATAACTAAGCAATCCATCTCGACAGAAGTTTTCGAATCACTTAATTGAAAAACATCCGATTCCTGCTTCCCAACCACATCTTGCTCTGTTAACTCAAATACATGACAAAATCTTGAATTAATTCGGACAAACTCACCCGATAAATTTTTAAATGCAATACAAGACGGAGAGTGGTTCAAAATAGAATCAAACAAAACAGCATTCGTATTGAATGACTTAAAACAATCCAGTGATTTCATTCCACCTCCCGATCAAAGATACTTAAAACGCTCATGCCATGATACCTGCATTTTATACTCAACATTAAGATTTAACCATGCGAACTAGCTCCCAGCTGCCTAGTATCTTTACACAAACCTTTACCCGACCTAATTGATTTGCCTATCGAAGGATTTAGACTATACTAAAATTTTAAAGAAATGCATACGCTCAAGCCGTATCATAAAGAGCTAAACAACACTATGAAAAAGCTACTTAACCTTCGGGGATTTATTCCTTTTATCGTTATTTTATTTATCAATGCGATGGTCGATATTGGACATAAAATTACGATCCAAAACGTCCTTCTTAAAAGTTTTGAGGGTGACACCTTAATTATTCTAAGTGCGCTTATCAATGCGATGATTTTATTGCCATTTATCTTACTCTTTTCACCGTCTGGATACATTAGTGATCGATTTTCCAAAACAAAAGTTATCCGCTATGCCGCCATAAGTGCGATCTTTTTAACACTGCTTATTACCTTAAGCTACTATCAGGGCTGGTTCTATACGGCTTTTGCTTTAACATTTTTGCTTGCTGTTCAAAGTGCGATCTACTCCCCCTCAAAATATGGATTAATTCGAGAGCTGGCTGGCATTGAAAATCTGGGGGCGGTTAATGGCATCGTTCAAGCCGTTACGATAGTGGCAATTTTACTTAGCTCCATCCTCTTCTCTATCGTGTTTGAAAACTACTACAGCGGTGTCGAGACCCATGACATACTACAAAGCATTGCTCCCATTGGCTGGGTTTTGGTGGCATTAAGCCTTCTTGAGTGCTATTACGCTTATAAATTACCTATTTTTAATCTCGCTAAAGATCAAAGTCGTTTTAAAATGCAGAGTTACTTAAATTTAAGCTACTTAAAACAGAATGTTAAACTCATTACATCTGATCAAAATATTTGGTTGAGTATTTTAGGGTTAAGTATTTTTTGGGGCGTAGGACAGATGATTGTTGCCGCCTTTCCTGCCCACTATAAAGCGATAACGGGTGATGAAAATGCCATCATCGTTCAAGGTATTTTAGCCGTCAGTGCCATTGGCCTTATCTTTGGCTCAATGTTAGCAGGGCGCTTTTCAAAACTTCATATTGAGCTAGGGATTGTTCCTGTTGGCGCGATAGGGATTTCTGGATCACTTTTGCTTTTTTCAATGTCTACAGACCTTTATTTTATGGGGTTAGCAAGTATGCTTTTTGGCTTTTTTGGTGGGCTATTTATTGTACCACTTAATGCTTCAATCCAATATTTTGCTAAAGAGTCTGAGCTAGGAACCGTACTTGCAGGAAACAACTTTATTCAAAATATTGTGATGGTACTTTTCTTACTGCTGACCATTGTTTTTGTAAAAGTTGGGCTGACAAGTTCAATGCTCTTTGTTATCGGTGCAATGGTTACACTTTTAGGCAGCCTATATAGTATAAAAAAACTTCCACACCTTTTTATTCGAATTCTACTTTTCCCAATCTTATGGACGCGCTATACATTGCATGTAAAAGGATTGCAAAATCTCCCCCAAAGTGGAGGCGTTTTGCTTTTAGGAAACCATATTAGCTGGATTGATTGGCTTATCATTCAGTCAGCCTCTCCGCGTGCCATTAAATTTGTCATGGCAAAAAGCATCTACAGTAAGTGGTATATTAAGTGGTTTGTCGATTTTTTCAATGTCATTCCTATCTCGGGAACATCAGGAAGAACGTCGTTAGAACAAATTAAAAAACGGCTCAATAATGGTGAGGTTGTTGCCCTGTTTCCAGAAGGGCGTATAAGCTACAACGGTCAACTGGGGGAATTTAAAAAAGGGTTTGAATTGGCCTTAAAGGATACAGATCATCCTATTATTCCTTTTTACATTCATGGGCTTTGGGGATCCACATTTTCACGCGCTTCAGACCAGTTTAAAAAGATGACGAAAGAGGGTGCCAAGCGCAACATCACCGTCATGTTTGGTAAAACGCTACCTTCAGCCACCAGTGCAGAAGTGGTAAAACAAAAAATCAATGCGCTCTCTCACCAGACATGGGAAGAACAAATATCCGCTTTAAAACCTCTACAATATAGCTGGTTAAAGCGTGCGAAATCTCAGCTTTTTAAACGCTCTATTGTTGATGCACTTGGAACAGATTTAAGCAATGGCAAGGTGATTACAGCCGTTTTGCTGTTTATAAACGCATTAAAACCACTGGAAGGCAAAAATATAGGCGTCCTTTTGCCTTCATCTTCTATTGGCTCTATTGTCAACATGGCGCTTATTATTCTTGGAAAACGCCCTGTCAATCTCAACTACACCATGAGCAGTGACGTGATGAAAAATGCGATGACTAAAGCAGAAATTACAACGGTAATCAGCTCTGAGAAGTTTATTAAAAAACTAGCGACTAAAGGTTTTGATTTTTCACAGACATTAAATAAAGAGTTGATGTTGCTTGAGAATGTTGGAAAAACATTTTCAAAAACAGACAGACTAACCGCACTGCTACAAGCCTATTTGTTACCCACATGGTTTTTAGAAAAGCTCTACTTTGCAGAGGTAACGATTGATGATACAGCCACGATTTTATTTAGCAGTGGCAGCGAGGGAGTCCCCAAAGGAATTGAGCTGACTCATAAAAATTTAATGGCAAACATCAAACAGATCTCAGCGCTAATGAATTTTCAAGAGGGTGATGTAATCTTAAACTCTCTACCTATTTTTCACTCGTTTGGCTTGACGGTGACAACGTTATTACCGCTTTGTGAGGGCATTACCATGGTAAGCGCCCCCGATCCAACGGATGCGCCTGCCATTGGTAAGCTCGCCGCACGTTATCAAGCCACGATAATGTTTGGAACCTCAACATTTTTTAGGCTCTATGCCCGAAACAAAAAACTAAACCCGCTTATGTTTAAAAGCATACGAATGATTGTTGCTGGTGCCGAAAAACTCAAACCAGAAATTAAAAACGCCTTTAGGCAAAAATTTGGTCTTGAAATCTTTGAAGGTTATGGTGCAACAGAAACAGCACCTGTTATCTCAGTAAACATGCCAGACGCCTTAGATTTAGATTCAATGCGAACAGTTGTTGCAAATAAAGTAGGCAGTGTTGGGCAAGCGCTTCCTGGAACCATTGTTAAAATTGTTGATCCAAACACTCTAGAAGAGTTAGCAATTGACGAAGATGGTCTCATTATTGTTGGTGGACCACAAGTGATGAAAGGTTATTTAACAGAACCAGAAAAAACGGCTGAAGTGATCGTTGAAATTGAAGGAATTCGTTTTTATAAAACTGGAGATAAAGGTCATGTTGATAGCAATGGGTTTATCACCATTGTAGACCGCTACAGCCGATTTGCAAAAGTAGCAGGTGAGATGATAAGCCTTGGTAGCGTGGAAGCACAGTTAGAAACTATTTTAGGTGAAAGTGTAGAGTTAATTGCTGTCAATCTTAGTGATGAAAAAAAGGGTGAAAAGATTGTCTTACTTTACAACAGCGAGCTTTCACAAAAAGAGATTCAAACCGCCGTTAAACAAAGCAGTATGATTGCACTCATGCAACCTAGTGAGTATTTATTTGTAGGGGTTCTTCCCAAACTAGCAAGCGGAAAAAGTGACTTTAAACGCGCTAAAAATTTAGCTCAAACACTCTGCGCGTAAGAGATAAAATCTCAGAAAAACGCCTAAACACTAGGCTTTTCTTCTTTAAGTTTTTCTGTGGTTTTATCCTTGTTTTTAAGATCTTCTGGGTACTCATCGTCCATAAAAATTCGATTTGCGGCTCCATCTAAATCGTCAAAATGGCCTGTTTTTGCCATCCAGATAAAAATGACCACCACTAAAAATCCAAAGAAAAGCATCATTGGAATCAATCCGTATATTACGTCCATTATTTTGCTCCTTTTCTGCGTTTATTAATCGCTTTTTGACTAAAAAAACTTCGGATTCGTGCCGCATTGCCAATCACCACCAAGCTGCTTAATGGCATGGTAATGGCCGCAATCAGAGGTGTTAAGGTTCCAGCAACAGCCAAAGGAACCATAATAATATTATAAGCAAATGAGCTAATGATATTTTGTTTAATGGTTTTTAATGTTCGAGCAGAAAGCTCTACCGCAGTATCCACCGCCATTAATTCATTATTCATTAACACAATGTCTGCACTGTCCATTGAAACATCGGTTCCAGAACCCAGTGCAATGCCCACATCAGCTCGAACTAATGCTGGGGCATCATTAACCCCATCGCCAACCATCGCAACCTTTTGCCCTTGTGCTTGTAACTCTTGAATGACCTTATTTTTATCTTCGGGCAGCACTTCAGCAATGACCTGCATTCCCCCTAGCTGTTTCGCCACACAGTCCGCAACAACTTGCAAGTCACCACTTAATAATGTGACTTGCTTTCCTTTGTCTTTTAAACGTTGAATTAACTCTGCCGCTTCGGGACGAATTTCATCCTCTAAAAACAGAAGTCCAACCAACTTATTTTGCTTGGCAACCCAAATAACCGTTTGCGCCAATTGCGCACGTTCCTGTGCCTGTACTTGCAAAGACTCCAAAAGCTCAATGCCTAATTCCGTTAACCATTTTGCTGTCCCAATATGCAGTTCAGAACCGTTGCAGCTGCCTCGAACCCCTTTACCAGGAAGAGCTTTGAACCCGTCAACTTCCTTAAGCTCTTTAATGGAAATCCCTAAGGATTCACGCATATTTTCAGCAATAGCTCGGCCTAAACTGTGTTCGGACAACTGCTCTATCGAAGCAATATCAAGCAGCAATGCACTCTTATTCTCTTCTGAAACCAATTGATAATCGACTAATTTCATTTTACCTTTGGTTAAGGTTCCCGTTTTATCAAACACAAAGTGTTGAATGGACTGCAGGGTTTCAAGCACAGTACCATTTTTAACTAAAATTCCATTTTTAGCAGAAACGCCTGTTGCAACGGCCTCCGCCATCGGCGTGGCTAATCCAAAGGCACAGGGGCATGTAATAATTAAAACCGCCGTTGCGGTCATAACGGCAAACTCAAGGTCGGCATTGATGAACCAATAAAGAAAGCTGCCCAGCGCTAAAGAGAGCGTAACACTGACAAACCACGGCATGATTTTGTCAACTGAACTTTGGATAGGGGCTTTAGAACCTTGTGCTTCCTCAACCATATGAACAATATGGCCTAATTGCGTATCTTGCAGAATTTTTTCAACCGAAACAGTTAGAGTTCCGTCAACATTTAACGTTCCAGCAGAAACGTGATCGCCCACTGTTTTTTCAACCTCAAGCGACTCACCTGTCAGCATTGATTCATTTGCCATGCTCTCACCAGAAAGAATCACCCCGTCCGCAGGAAATTGCTCTCCTGGCTTAACCAATATTTGATCACTTTTCACTAAACGTCTGACTGGCACAACCTGCTCTTCGCCATTCACTAACTGTCTTGCAACCTTAGGCTGTAAGTCCATTAAACGCCGTGTAGAATCCAATGCCTTATTTTTAGAAATGGCCTCAAGATAACGGCCTATCAACAATAAAAAGATAAAATCGATAAGTGTATTAAAGTAAACATAACCATCCCCACTAGCATCCACCATCACCCATAGAGAATAAAAGTAGGTGGTCAACAATCCAAGTGCAATGGAGACATCCATGCCCACTGTTTTTGCTTTAATAGAAGTCCAAGCCCCTTTAAAAAAGGGCAACCCAGAATAGACGATGGTGGCCGTTGCAATCATCAGTTGCAACCAGTAAAAATACGTTTTAAACTCTTGATCATCACTTGCACCAGTATAAAGTGCAACCGAAAACCATGTAACATTCATCATGGCAAAGCCAGCAAAGCCTAAACGGTACAATAGATCTCGATTTGCTTTTCGGTACGCCTTTTCACTGGCCGATGCATCATACGGCGTTGCATCATACCCAATGCTATTAAGTTTTTTAATAATGCTCGAAAGCTTTAACTGACTGTTATTCCAACGAATTTTAATTCGCTTATTGGTAAAATTTACCGTCGTTAATAACACACTATCTTCTTTTGCCATCGTATGTTCAATCAGCCAGACACACGCGGCACAATGAATCGCATCCGACATCAGCGTAATCTCTCTACGATCCGATAAATCCGTTACGTATTGAGACTGCACTTCATCATAATCAAAAAAATCAATGTCTTTATTAGGAGGGGGGGGGGGAGAAAGTAGCTCTCCTTCTGGCGTTCGTCGATAAAAGCTTTCCATGCCAGCTTCATAAATCACTTCACAAACCGAGGCACAGCCATGACAACAAAAGCTGTGCTCTTCTTCATTGATTTTTTTAAAAATTAAATCACCATCTGGAATGGCTTGCCCACAATGAAAGCAAGGCTCCATTAAACTCATTCTGGATCTTGCACCATGATTGAACGCCCAATGTTATAAACCAAATCACCTTGAGTAACCTCAATAATCAAATCCCACTTACCTTTGGTATTTAAGCTAAACGTTGCTTCAAACTCCCCTTTAGCGCCAGTAGATGTAAAAGGTTTTTCACCATCAAGCTTTCTATCTGATGGGCGGTAATAGTACAGCATCGCTGTATCCACATGTAGGGCTTCACCCTCTTTATCCAGCACGGCTAGCGTCACGTGCTCTGCTTTGCCCTCTTTTAAATCAGGAAAATCAACGTTTAACTGCCAACCCATCTCTTCCATGCGCTTTTGCGCGGCAAGCGTTTTATCCATATTTTTGCCTTTTTCATAAAAATCATCAATGACTAACCCAGGATTGGTGGTAATTGCCATACTCACCATAAAAAAGTTGACGAAAAGAACAACAATTAATATAGAAAACCAAATAATAACCAGAGGGTTCTTCCAAGGAACACTCCAGTCACGCTTATCAACGGTTGTTTTTGACATTTAAATCTCCTAATAAAAAAGGCCTAATTACGGGCACGATAAATGAACTACTATTATAGTGTAGTAGGTTCATATTCTATACAAAGTTATGATCTATTAACGTATTTTAGGCCCGATAAAATTACTATTATATTCTTCAAATACGATGGGGTTATTTAGATCCGTGACCTTAATCACAATGGGCGTATGAGCATCCGTTAAATTTTTCTTAGGAATCTTAACGTACAGCGTGCTTGATCCCACATTACCTGGCTGTATATCCAAAACGCCATTTACTTTAAACGTTAAACCAGAAGGACCCACAGCAGTAATCTCAGCCTTCATTGGATCATTACCTTTGTTAACCACCTTAACCGTCCATTTATTTTGTATTGTCCCATCACTCATTTGAACATAAAGAGGCGAGCGATCATGCAACGCTTTAACATCAATTGC
>JAMOLY010000063.1 GCA_027068835.1 Thiomicrorhabdus sp.
CGACGCGTTAAATTCACGTCTGTACTTATTTGATCTTCTGTCGACATATCACCTTCCTAATTATGCGCAAGCAAATCTTTATTAAAATAAAACATCACGGCAGTATATACTGAGAAAGTCATTAAATAAAGTCTAAAACCTCAAAACCTTCCATAAACTAAGCTTATCAAAGCTATTTACTTTACTTATACAGATCAGCATTTGCTAATGTAAGTAAAAAAGCATATAAAATGCCTTTTTAGACAGGGTTTTCAATATCAACGTAATGATGCGTCACATCAAAATTTTTCGCTAACATTTCACCCAAACACTTAACCCCTAAACGCTCCGTTGCATGATGCCCCGCTGCAAAATAATGAATCCCCAACTCTTGAGCCAAATGTGTTGTTTGCTCAGACACTTCGCCACTGATGTACACGTCTGCGCCCCACGCCGCCGCTTCGGTAATATACTGTTGTGCACCACCACTGCACCAAGCAATTTTTTGCACCTTTTTTGCCCCCCCCTGTAAGTGCAACACCTCTCGGTCTAAAGAAGCAGAAACCTTATCTTTAAAATCATCGACCAATACCGATGCTTGCAAACGGCCTAAACGAAGCAAGCCTGCCTCTGGCGTAATGTCCTCTAACTGCCATAGCTTTCCAAGCTGGGCGTTATTTCCAAGCTCCGCATGTCCATCCAAAGGCAGGTGATACCCCAACAAGTTAATGTCATGCAAAAGCAATTTTTTAATGCGTTGTTGCTTGATGCCCACAATAGGGAGTGACTCACTTTTCCAAAAGTAGCCGTGATGCACCAAAATAGCGTCTGCATTCAATTTAATCGCTTCATCAATTAACGCCTGACAAGCCGTAACGCCCGTTACAATCACATTGACTTCGGACGTGCCCTCAACCTGCAAACCATTGGGGGCGTAATCTTTATATTGCGCGACTTCTAAAAAATCATTTAAGTAACTAACCAGCTCTGTTCGTTTCATTACACGTTACTCCCCATTTAGAGCCAAAAAAAACCACTCGACCCAAAAAGGTAAGAGTGGCTTTTTAAAAAGATTTGATAATCAATTTAAGACTTTATTCGATACCTTGCAGACGCGGCATGTGCCTGCAATCCTTCACCGTCTGCCAAAACACCTGCAATACGCCCTAGGGTACTTGCCCCTTCACTTGAGCACATAATTAAACTTGAGCGTTTTTGAAAATCATACACTCCTAAAGGCGATGAAAAACGTGCGGTTCTTGAGGTCGGCAGTACATGATTTGGCCCTGCACAATAATCACCAATCGCCTCGGCTGTATAGCGTCCCATAAAAATGGCGCCCGCATGGCGAATTTTAGGCAATAAGGCTTTAGGGTTTTCAATGGAAAGTTCCAAATGCTCTGGCGCAATGACATTAATCATTTCAATCGCTTGAGATTCATCTTCAACCACAATAATTGCACCACGATCTTCCAATGCCTTACGAATAATTTCTTGGCGAGGCATGGTTGGCAACAACTTATTCATACTTTCAAACACTTTATCCGCAAATGCGGCATCTGGTGTGACTAAAATAGACTGTGCATCTTCATCATGTTCAGCTTGAGAGAAGAGATCCACCGCAATCCAATCTGGATTAGTTTGCCCATCGCAATACACCAATATTTCAGACGGCCCGGCAATCATGTCAATGCCCACCGTACCAAACACCATGCGTTTAGCGGTTGCAACATAAATATTACCTGGTCCAACAATCTTATCTACCGCAGGAACGGTTTCTGTTCCATACGCTAATGCCGCAATAGCTTGTGCGCCACCCAGCGTAAACACCGCATCGACCTCACAAATGGCCGCCGCCGCCAACACCATATCATTCACTTCACCGTCGGGGGTAGGCACAACCATAATCAATTTTTCAACCCCTGCGACTTTCGCAGGAATCGCATTCATAATAACCGAAGAGGGATACGCTGCCTTACCACCTGGAACATAGAGCCCAACCGTATCCAAAGGCGTAACTTGTTGACCTAGCATCGTGCCGTCCGCTTCTTCATAACTCCAAGATTTTTGAACCTGTTTTTGATGGTAATCACGCACACGCTGAGCGGAAATCTCTAAGGCTTCGCGTTGCTCGGCAGGAATACGCGCCAATGCGGCATGCAAACGCACATTAGAAATTTCTAATTCTGCACCGCTATTCAGCGATAAACGATCAAACTTAGCGGTGTACTCTAAAAGAGCAGCATCGCCATTGATGCGAACATTATTCACCACCTCTTTTACAATATCGTTAACCGATTCATTCGAAACGGTTTCCCATGCGAGAAGTGTATCCAACTCTTCTCTAAAGCCTTCTGCACTCGCAGATAATCGACGAATATTAAGCATTATTTTTCTCTATTACGGATTTAAACTGT
Organism: Thiomicrorhabdus sp.; assembly: GCA_027068835.1. Taxonomy (GTDB): domain Bacteria; phylum Pseudomonadota; class Gammaproteobacteria; order Thiomicrospirales; family Thiomicrospiraceae; genus Thiomicrorhabdus. The sequence continues at coordinate 2,397 of JAMOLY010000063.1, forward strand.
TGAACGATAGTATTAATTTGATCAAATTTGGTTTTATACGCATGTTGATTCACAATCAAACGAGAGCTGATGGTCGCAATTTGCTCCATCGGCACTAAGCCATTGGCTCGTAAGGTATTACCCGTATCCACTAAATCAACAATTCGATCCGCTAAATCAATCAACGGTGCAATTTCCATTGAGCCGTATAATTTAATCAGATCAACCTGCTCGCCTTTTTGTGCATAATACGCTTGAGCCGATTTAATGTATTTGGTTGCAATTTTAAGACGATGCCCATGTGGCTTCTCAATTTCGGGGCCTGCCACCATTAAATTACACTTCGCAATCTGCAAATCAAGTAACTCATACAGGTTATCCGCAGGCGCTTCCATAAGCACATCTTTACCCGCCACACCGATGTCTGCCGCACCATGCGCCACATAAGTTGGCGCATCCGTTGCTCTCACAATCAATAGACGAATGTGTTTATGGTTGGTTGGAATAATTAACTTACGACACTTTGTCGGGTCTTCTAACGGCTCAATGCCCGCAGCCTCCAGCAAAGGTAACGTATCTTGATAAATTCGCCCTTTTGAGAGCGCAATGGTTAACTGTTCATTCATAATCATCTATTCTAATTAAATTTATTTGTATTTTTTACGCTATGCTAAACAGACGTTAATCCGTTATACGATAAATATGCGCACCCAATTTGTGAAATTTTTCTTCAATTAATTCGTAACCACGGTCAAGATGATACACTCGATTAATCACCGTTTCACCTTCCGCCACAAGTCCCGCCAAGATCAAGCTTGCTGACGCCCGTAAATCCGTTGCCATAACGGGTGCTCCAAAGAGTTTTTTAACACCCGTAATATGTGCGGTATTCCCCTCAATAGAAATATCTGCACCCATTCGAATAAGCTCTGAAACATGCATAAAGCGATTTTCAAAAATGGTTTCTTCAATGGTCGAACAGCCTTCTGCCAGCGCATTCATCACTAAAAATTGCGCTTGCATGTCCGTTGGAAAAAGCGGATATGGATCGGTTCGAATATTCACAGGCTTTAAGGTTCGACCACGCATATCTAACGTGACTTCATGCTCCGAACAAAAAATTTCGGCGCCCGCTTCTTCAAATTTTTGCAACACGGCTTCCAAGTGTTTCGGGTTCACCTTTGTGACCGTCAACTGGCTTTGAGAAACTGCGGCAGCGGCTAAGTACGTCCCTGCTTCAATTCGATCAGGGATCACCGAATACTCCACACCTGATAAACGTTCAACCCCTTCAATCACCAAGGTATCCGTACCCAGCCCAGTGATATTTGCACCCATTTTATTTAAAAACTCTGCTAAGTCCGTCACTTCGGGTTCACGCGCGGCATTTCTTAACGTGGTTGTGCCTTCGGCTAACACGGCTGCCATGAGCAAATTTTCGGTTCCCGTGACCGTCACAGGACTCATCGAAATATCCGCTCCCTTAAGACGACCATTTGAGGAGGCAAGAATATACCCCTGCTCAACCAAAATGGTAGCGCCCATCTGCTCCATGCCTTTAATATGAATATCCACGGGGCGAGACCCAATGGCACAGCCTCCTGGTAAAGAGACCTTGGCTTCGCCAAAACGACCAAGCAGTGGACCAAGTACTAAAATAGAAGCACGCATGGTATTCACCAGCTCGTAAGGGGCTTCTTTTTTTGTGATATTTGAAGCATCAATTTCAATATTTAAATGCTCATCAAACATCACCTCAACACCCATTGAGGCAAGCAATTGAATGGTTGTGGTTACATCCATTAGGTGAGGCACATTGGACAATTTAACGGGAGATTCCGCCAATAAACACCCAATCAAAATCGGCAACGCGGCATTTTTTGCACCCGATATTTCAACACTGCCAGACAGCCTTCCTGCACACTCAACGACTAATTTATCCATAAAATCACTTTTATCTTAGATTACGCAACAAGGGTTTTAATTGAGAGGGCATGAAGTTCACCGCTGTCAAACTGGGATTTAAACACATCATTGACCATGCGGTGACGCTGAATAAGCGACTTTCCTTCAAAATTTTTACTGGTGACAATAATGGAAAAATTACACTCTTCACCATTGGTTTCAACCTGACTATCAGGGATAGCCGCTTCAATCATTGCTTTAATAGTATCGGGAGACACGTGTTTTACTCCTAAAATTTTATTGGCGTATTTTAACGCCTTTACGCAATAAAATCAGATTTATCGAAGAGACAATGGTTAAAAACACAATGGTAACCAATAGACTTAAATAGACCGAAACATCCGATTGTTCAAAAAAGCCGTATCGAAAGCCATCGACCATATAAAAGAAAGGATTAAAATACGACAGTTGCTGCCAAAACTCAGGCAATGCATGAATGGAGTAAAAAACACCACTCAAGAACGTTAACGGCATAATGACAAAATTTTGAAAGGCGGCTAAATGGTCATATTTATCGGAAATAATGCCCGCTAACATCCCCAAACCGCCCATCATTGCGGCACTTAATACCGCAAAAACCAAAACCCAAAGAGGGGACTGCCACGTTAAATCGAACCCAACCACGCCAATAATTAAAATCCCCAGCCCGACAATCACACCACGCACCACCGATGCCAGCACAAACGCCACATAAAATTCAAACGCAGAAATAGGACTTAACAACACAAACGACAAATTACCGTGCATTTTGGACTGAATTAAACTCGAAGAGGTATTTGAAAAAGCATTTTGCAAAATCGCCATCATTACCAACCCTGGAATTAAAAACTGGCTGTAACTGACCGATGCATACGTTTCTATTTTAGTCTCTAACACATGACCAAACACCAATAAATATAAAAGTGTTGCCACAATTGGTGCAAACACCGTCTGCACCACCACCGAATAAAAGCGTCGTACTTCCTTAATAAAAAGCGCCCAACAACCCGACCAATTACTCTGCATTCGATTTACCCTCCGCGGTTAAATCTAAAAATACCTCCTCCAACGAGGCATCACGACTGCTTATGTCTTCGATTTCCAATTGTGCTTCACTCAACCAAGCCAATAGTTGAGTGAGCGACATGGTTTTTTCCAACTTAAACACCAATCCATTTGGCTCTCGTTCAACCAAACGTTCTTCAAGTGGTGGTGTTAAAGTCTGTGCAGGCTGTGCCAGCGTAACTCTTAGGTAACGATAGCTGTGTTTTGATAACAACGATTGCGTCGTATCCAACGCTTTAACCTCACCCTCTTGCATAATCGCCACCTTATCGCATAACGCCTCGGCCTCCTCCAAATAATGCGTGGTTAAAATAATAGTATGCCCTTGTTGATGCAACTCTTTGGTAAAGTCCCAAAGTGTTCGGCGTAAATCCACATCCACGCCAGCCGTTGGCTCATCCAATACCAACACACGTGGGCGATGCACCAACGCCATTGCAATCAAAACCCGCCGTTTCATTCCACCCGAAAGCTGTCCCGTGTTTGAATCCGACTTGTCCGACAACGCCAAGCGCTCTAATAACTCGCCTACCCAAGCGCGTTGCTTTGGCCCCTTAAGACCAAAGTAGCCAGACTGTAAATCCAGCAACTCTCGTATGGAAAAAAAAGGATCCGCAATCAATTCTTGCGGCACTAGCCCCAATAGACGTCTTGTTTGTCGATAATCAGCAATCACGTCGTGCCCTTGAATCTCAATGCGACCCGACGTTGGAATCACTAATCCCGACATGGCGTTAATTAAGGTCGATTTTCCTGCACCATTAGGACCTAATAATCCAAAAAAAGCGCCCTCTTCGACATCAAACGAGATGCCCTTTAATGCAGATAATTCACCATATTGTTTTTTAACGTGCTGAAACCGCACGGCGGGAACATGAGACATACAAATACTTACCAAAATACGATTTAAAGCGTCAATCTAAAACACTTCAAAAACAGGGGGGGGGAGAAAAATTAAAGCAATATGTTCAAGTTAATGACTTCACTAAAATAACCTCTTCTAAATCATAGAGTCGCATTAAACCTAACAACTCATCAGGTGCATTAAGCACTTGAATAGGGGGGAAACTATTTTCAGTACCCCCTTGAGGGGTAGAATTTTTAGACCAGACCAGCAACAAAGCCAACACCGCACTGTCCACTTGCTGAACCGCACTGAAGTCAACCATTTTGACAGGATACGACAATACTTTTTTTACTTTAAGCAATTCAGAAAGCACTTCAATGGTCACATCATTAGGCATTATGATGGTGCCAGTGCTTTCATTCCATTCTAAATTTGTCACGCTTTATCACCTTAAATAACTATAACCAACTACACACTGTCTTTTGTCTGACTGTTCTTCGCTTCCATCTCAGAAATCACCTGATCCAAGCCTTTTTTAGAAATTTCCGATCCATACGATTTACGATAATTGAGTAGCATACTGATGCCTTCAATCGAAATATCGTATAACAACCATTGTTGTGTTTTGCGATTTAAGTAAGCGCGATAAACCACGTCGGTTTTTGTACCATCGGCTTGAATCACCTCAGAAGCAACCGTTACCACGCCTTTTTTAACTTCGCGCGCTGGCTTTACCGTGACATCATTAATTTGCAATTTCAATAAGCTTTTAGAATACGATCGAATTAACATGTCTGAAAATGCTTGCGTAAACCCCTCTTTTTGCTGAGAGCTTGCCGTTCGCCAATGCTTACTCATAACATAGCGTGCCATTTTAGCCGCATCCACATAAGGCAAAACATACGTATTTGCAAACGCTTTTATTTTTTCAGGGTGCGCCTCTAATTCCACTCGCTGTTCATTAATTTTAGCCACCAACTCCAGTGACAAATCACGAACCATTTTTTCTGGATCATCTTGAGGAATCGCGGCCTGTACGGGGGTCAAAAAAGCGACACAAGCCATTAAAAAACCCATCAACCAATATTGTTTACTCATCCTCTTTTCCTCAATCACTTTCACTAAATTTAACTAAAAACTGCCCAATCAACTCTTCCAACACCATCGCCGATTGCGTCATCTCAATTTCATCCCCCTGCGCCAGCACCTCTTCATCCCCGCCAGGATCTAGCCCAACATACTGGTCTCCCAGTAAGCCAGAAGTCAAAATAGAGACCGAAGAGTCCACGGGTAACTCATTAAATGCTTGATCTATCTGCATGTGCACCCGCGCTTTAAACGAAACAGGATCAATTTCGATGGCCGTAATACGGCCAATGACCACGCCACTTAACTTGAGCGGGGCGCGTGTTTTTAATCCGCCAATGTTATCAAATAATGCACTGACTTCGTACGTTGGACGGTCTTTAAAACCACTGAAATTACTCACTTGAAAAGCAAGGTAAGACAATGCCATTAAACTCATTAGGACAAACGCCCCGACCCATATTTCAATCCTAGTCTGTTTTTTCATGATTCCCTTACAACCTTTTCTAAAATTACGTGCATTTTGTTTAAAAATTTTTAGTTAAACATAATTGATGTCAAAATAAAATCAAGTCCTAAAATACCTAGCGAAGAATGTACGACCGTACGCGTGGTGGCATTACTCACGCCTTCCGAAGATGGAATCGCATTCACACCTTGAAACAGTGCCACAATCGCAATCAGCAACCCAAAGGCCACCGATTTAATCACCCCATTCATCACATCCTCACTCCAATCCACTTGACTGGACATTTGCGACCAAAAGGCGCCATCATCCACGCCCAGCCAACTGACCGAGACTAGATAGCCACCAAACACACCCAGCGCATTAAAAATTAACACCAACAAAGGCAATGCAATTACCACGGCTAAAAATCGAGGGGCATACACAAATTTTAAAGGATCAACCGCCATCATCTCTAGCGCAGAAATTTGCTCTGTTGAGCGCATCAAACCAATTTCTGCCGTTAAAGCCGACCCTGCACGCCCCGCAAACAACAGTGCACCCACAACAGGCCCCAGCTCTCTTAACAACGAGAGCGCCGTCATGCTTCCAACGGCTTCCTCGGCATTAAATTCCACTAAAATATTATAGCCTTGCAAGCTTAAAACCATACCCACAAACAAGCCTGCCATTAAGATAATCGGCAAAGACTGCACGCCTGCCACATAAATTTGCTTTAACAACAAATCCACACGCAACAGTGCCGAAGGAAGGGTTAAAAGTAGAGAAAAAATAAACAAAGATCCTTGGCCAAACGCCGCTATTTTCTCTAAAAACCCTCGTCCCACTGTTTGCATAATGCCTTGCAACCCAGTCACTAAAGCATTCATCGTACGCCCCCTCTCTTTTGGCTTTCACCCAAATCGTCCAAATAAGGCACGCTTGGAAAGTGAAACGGCACGGGGCCATCAGGCAAGCCCTTAATAAATTGATTTACATACCCTGTTGACTCATTAAGCAACGTCTCTTTTGGCCCCTCTGCAATGAGTTTTCCTTCCGAGATAACGCAAATATAATCCGCAATTTGCATCACCTCATCCACATCATGCGAGACCATGACACTGGTCAAATCAAGACTGTCACTCAATGTTTTAATCAACTTAACCAGAACACCTTTCGTAATGGGGTCTTGCCCCACAAACGGTTCATCGTAAAAAATCATCTCAGGATCCAGCGCAATTCCCCGCGCCAACGCCACCCGTCGGGACATACCGCCCGACAGTTCTGAGGGCATTAAGTTTTTTGCTCCTCGTAGGCCAACGGCCTGCAACTTCATTAATACCAACGCATCAATCATCATTGCAGGCAATTTCGTGTGCTCTCTTAACGGAAACGCCACATTATCAAACACATTTAAATCCGTTAACAACGCACCACTTTGAAACAACATACCCATTTTACGTCGAAGTTGGTAAATTTTTTTACGCGACAGTTGATGAACATTTAATCCTTCAACCGTCACCACGCCAGAATCAGGCTGTAACTGCCCCGCAATCAATTTGAGTAAGGTCGTTTTTCCGCTGCCACTCGGCCCCATTATGGCCGTTATTTTTCCTTTAGGGATCGACAACGTAATATCGTCAAAAATTTTACGACTGCCACGGGAGAACGTTAAGTTTTTTATTTCAATCAAAGCCTCGGTGTTTTCCGTCATCTTCTCTCTATCCAATACATTTACTTAATACCCCCTTAATGCCCCAACAGCTCACCAATGGTTTTCAAATTTGCCATTTGCTGAATGTCCACTGAATTTCCACCCACAATAAAGGCAACGGAAATTATATCAGAATCGTCTAATATTACGCTCGATAAACTCTCAACAAATTCAGTCAATAACTTAGCTTGGGCTTTACCCTCTTTGGGTAACATTGAAACAAAGCCCAAAGGATGTCCCGACAACCAAACGCCCTCGTTTTTCCACGACCAACCTGGCAAACGGTGCTGAGTTGAAATCAACGTAACGGGTCGTTGCAACAACGTAGGCAATGTAAACGCCTTCTCACTCCAAACCACAAACCCTAAAACATTTGCACCTAAAACCGACACAATCGCGTTAAGTTGCAACACTGTTTTTTCATTTTTTACCCCCCCCTCAAACGCATCGTGAAGCGCAAAATAAAAACCAAAGTCACTTCCCACGCTTTCAGCAATTGTCTGTAACGTCTCTTGTGACCAAGAGAGCCACGCTTGCTGAGGAACCAACACCACATTAAATGCGTTGCTAAAATAATCTAACCGCCAAGACTCAGGCAAATCATCAGGGTAAAATACACCTAACCACTCATCATGCTCCCAACCATTCGTTCCAACCTGTAACGTTATTTGCCTCGCCATCCTACACCGTTTTTCGATAAAAATGATTTTTATCAAGAATAAACAACGCATTATACAAAATAAGCCAACCAATCTAACGCCCATTTTCTCTTTTTTAAATCCAACCGTAACTGTTCAGAGAATTCAAAACAGTCAAAACATACAAAAATTTCACTATAAAAAAAGGGAGCGATTGCCCCCTTATTCTTAATTTAATCTCACATATTTTACGCTAATCTAATACATTTCGAATGGATAAATCCTCCCCCTATTTCAGAAAAAAACCACCTATTTTCAAGATGACAGAGACCAGTTAGAAACAATTACTTGGTTTGCTTGTTCTCTTGCGTCATCAGAAAGTGTTACTTCGCCTTGTTCTGGTACTGCAAACGAAGCCATCGCCTCCACAAGTGCATTAACGCTGCTTGCATCAATTCCAGTACCGTCCTTAAGCTTTAACTGCTCAATGGTTTTGCCATCCTCTGAAAACCAATCACTTACCGTAATATTATCTTCGCTACCTAGCAAATCAATGGTTAAGTCATTATTGTTTTTAGAGAACCAAATATCCTCTATCACAATGCCTTCGCCAAAAACAACCTGATCAACATCACTGTCAGCAACGCTCAGTTGAGATTCAATAATTGTATCCTGACCATCACCTTCGTTAAAGAAATACGTATCTGAACCCAAACCACCACTAATCTGATCCTTACCTAAGCCAGCCGTAATAAAATCATTACGAATACTGCCTTCAATCACGTCATGATTAATGGTTCCTTCGGAAACGGCTTGATTACTCATATCAGCACTGGTAATTACACTGCCATCATCAAACACCAACTCTTCGATTTGATTACGTGCATTTTTAAACCAATCATTAATTTGAATCGAGTCGTTACCGCCTAACTCGATCGTAAGTTGCCCAGTTTCATCCGTGGTAAAGCTCACGTCTTTAGGGTCAATGCCAGACAATTGAATACGATCTGTCTGTTTGGCTATTCGACCACCGTACCTTCCGCCAGAAGTCCAGTTGTCATAGTCCGTAATGGTGTCATTACCGTCACCCCGAGCGAAGTGGTAAGTATCATTACCTGCCGTACTGCTGATAATATCATCGCCTTTGCCACCATAAATCGTGTCGTTACCTTTCAAAGCGATAATCGTATCGTTGCCTGCATTTCC
>JAMOLY010000064.1 GCA_027068835.1 Thiomicrorhabdus sp.
CAGATGAGAAGTTATTTCTCATCCAAACAATGCCTTCAATACGTCGCTCATTCATTGCCTGTTGAGCGGCTTGTATTGAGTTAAATGATATGGGGTTAAAAAACTCGGAGCGTGCAAATGAGTCTTCCAAAGACTGCGTAGTCATATCAGGGTGTTCAGCTACTATACCTACGGGTATATCCTTGGCATCCAGTGAAACACCATAGCCAAACATATATAGAAGAACCACTGGCATGATGAAGGCAATGGCAATACTGGAAGGGTCGCGTAAAATTTGCCAGACTTCTTTTCGTACCATTCCCCAAAGGCGCATTCTGGATTGTTGGCTCATGCGGCTACCTCCTTATGCTTTTTCTCATTATGGTTAATTAAATAGATAAAGGCTTCTTCCATAGATGGATCAGGACTATCTTCACTTCTTGCTAGGTTTTTCATATCTAGAGGGGTGCCGGACGCTAAAATTCTGCCTGATTCCATAATCACTAAATGATCACAATAATTAGCTTCATCCATAAAGTGAGTGGTTACCAAGATGGTTACGCCCATTTCTGCTAGGTGGTTAGTGCGCTCCCAGAACTCACGCCGTGCTAGAGGGTCAACTCCTGATGTTGGTTCATCTAAAAATAAAATATCGGGTTCGTGCATGAGTGAGGCAGCAAAAGAGAGCCGTTGTTTATAGCCTAGTGGTAAATTACCTGCATTCGTGTTTTTATAGTTTTCTAGTTCAAAAGTGGTAAGAGCCCATTGGATACGCTCTTTTTGATGCTTTCCACGTAATCCATAAGCACTAGAAAAAAACGTTAGGTTTTGAGTGACTGATAGGTTGGTATAGAGTGAAAATTTTTGTGCCATATAACCAATGCGACGACGAGCATTGGCAGCTGCTACTCGGAAATTTAATCCTGCAACAGAGACTTTACCACTGCTAACGGGTAAGAGGCCACATAACATACGAAAGGCAGTTGATTTTCCTGCTCCATTTGCTCCTAATAAGCCAAAAATTTCTCCTCTTTTAACGCTAAAATTAATTTTATTTACAGCAATAAAGTTGCCAAATTTTCGTGTTAGGTCTTCAACATGAATTACGACATCATCTCGAGACCCCTTAATTGAAATAGAAAGCTCCTCAGGAGGTTGTTTATTGTCTTCTTTTTCTTTTAAGCGGGAAATGAAAGCGTCTTCAAAGTGTGGTTCAACAGGTTGAATGGATACTTGGCCGTTTTGAGTGATTTCTTTAGGTAAATTAATGGAGTCTGCACTACTTACGTCATTTGTAACAATGCGTACTCCTTCTCCTTCAATTAGAGCATCAAGTATGCCTTCTGCACGGCTTAATTTTTGTTGTAGAGATCGGTGACCCATGCCATCGACATAAACTTGATAGGTTCTCCCTCTTAAGGGCTCACTCAATTCTTTGGGATTTCCCTGCATTAGCAGTTTGCCTTCATGCAGTAAAGCAACATTATCACAACGCTCTGCTTCATCCATATAAGCGGTACTTAGTAAGACGCTCATGCCATATTCGTTTACCTGTTGATAGATAATTTCCCACAGCTCTCTACGTGATACTGGATCAACACCTACGGTTGGTTCATCTAGCAATAGTAGTTTTGGTGATCGCAGTAGTGTGCAAGCTAGCCCCAGCTTTTGTTTCATACCTCCTGAGAGTTTTCCAGCTAAGCGTTTGGTAAAAGGAGCCATTCCAGTCATTTGCATGAGTTCATCATAGCGATCTCGACGATCTTTAGGTAGAACGTGTTGGAGGTCAGCATAAAGGTCAAGATTTTCTTGCACGGTTAAATCTTCATATAGACCAAAGCGCTGAGGCATATATCCTAGCTGTGACTGTACAGCCAGTGGGCTCTCTATTACATCAATACCAATAGCTTCAATGCTTCCTTGCTCTGGTAATAGTAAGCCTGATACTAGTCGCATGAGGGTGGTTTTACCTGCGCCATCAGGGCCAATTAATCCAGTTACTTTGCCTGTTTTAATCTCAAAGCTGATATTGTTAAGAGCTTTAATTTGTCTATCTTCACTATCAAATAGCTTGGTAACAGAAGAAAGTTTGAGGATAGAATCTGACATTATTCTTTGCCACAGCGCTGAATACCCTTCTCTTGATTAGAGGGAGGTTTACTGATGTCAATTCGTACTGTGGCAGGCATGCCTAGGCGTAGTTCATTATTGGCATTGCAGGCATAAATACGTACGGAATATACTAATCGGGTACGTAATTCACTTGTTTGTATATTTTTAGGTGTAAATTCTGAAGTTGGTGAAATATAGCCTACCCAGCCTTCATAGGCTTTGTCTGGGTAGCTATCAGTGTAAATCATTGCTTTGCTACCGATTGCTACTTTACCTAAAGCAGGCTCTGGTAGGTAGGCACGTACCCAAATAGGATTAATGAAGGCAAGTGTCATCACGGGCGTTTGTGGAAATGCCATGCTACCTATTTCAAGAATACGATTACGAATAATGCCATTGGCAGGAGCATAGAGTTTGGCATCTTCTAATTTTTGTTTGATGAGGGTGATTGATGCTTCTCGTCCTTGTAACACAGCTTCAGCAGCGGCAATATCTTCTTTGCGTGTACCACTTTTTAGTAATATTAATACGTGCCTTACTGCTTCTGCCTGAGCCCTTGATGAGTCAGCTAAAGCTTTAGCTTTATCTACTTCTTCTTGTGTTGCTACTCTTTTTCTTAATAGGGAGGCTAGTCGCTTGTAACTACTTAAAGCGACTTTAGATTGTGCTTTTGCGGCACTCCATTCTGCACGGGCCTTATCTATTTCTTCTTTTCTAGCCCCTGCTTTTAATTTGATGACGGTCTGCTTTTGTGCTTCTAATTGAGCTTGAGCTTCTGCAAGTTG
>JAMOLY010000065.1 GCA_027068835.1 Thiomicrorhabdus sp.
AAAATGGTTATGGACTTACAATAACGAACGACCTCATTCAGCGATTGGTGGTGTGCCACCAAGATACAAGCTGGAAAAGGTTTAATCTTCTACTTTTAACTTCGGTTATAAATGGGGGGATTACACCTTTAAGCCACTTTTTTTTATTATGCCCAAATGCTTCAATAGCGGTATAGCCCTCAGAACCACTGAGCATGGCGCAGATAGTTAAAACAAGAATATCGATTAAGGAGTGAAGTCTTTTTCTTTCAAGTCGTGGGTCTTTGATGATTGAAAAGCTGTCTTTAATGCTATTGTTCACGAGAATTCCTTATTTTAAATAAAGGAATGTCTCATAACTTGCGTATTTAGCAAGTTATTTTTAATGCGTTGGCCCTGGGGGGGGGGGAGTTTTAATTAATATAAATAGCCGTTTTATCCACCACTTTTCGCAATACAAAACTGGTGTGTACACCGCTTACCCCTTGTATTTGAGTAATATGGTTAAGCAGTAAATCTTGATACGCTTCCAAATCTTTAACAATAATTTTAAGTTGGTAATCCGCACTTTGCCCCGTAAGCAATAAACACTCTAAAACGTTAGGAAATGCTTGCACAGCCTGTTCAAATTGATTAAACCGCTCCTTGGTATGTTTATCCATCGAAATATGAATCAGCGCCATCAAATCCAATCCTAATGCCTTTGCATCTAAAATGGTTCGATACCCCGTAATCACGCCTGAAGCTTCCAACGCTTTAAATCGTCGTAAACAAGCGGAAGGGGAGAGTCCTATCTTATCCGCCAACTCTTGATTGCTTAATCGACCATTGTCTTGCAACGCATTTAAAATGGCTTTATCAAACGTATCCAGCTTCATTTTTACATTCCTATGAAATATTTAAAATTTTATATCAATAATATTACTAAAATTAGCATAAAGTTGTTTAATTAGTTCTTTTGTAACAACTATTCACAATAATATAAACAAAGGTTAACGATAAAATAGAGTTGAAATTAAATGACTTAAAGCGTAAAAATAATGAACCCTACTAAATACACACCAACGGTCACGCCCGATTTACCCAATCGTCAATGGCCCAATCAACATCACACAAACGCCCCTATCTGGGCCAGTGTGGATTTGCGCGATGGCAACCAAGCCTTAGCGACCCCCATGAGCGTAGACCAAAAGTTAGCGCTCTGGCAACAGTTGATTCACATTGGGTTTAAAACTATTGAAATAGGTTTTCCTTCAGCCAGTCAATTGGAATTTGATTTTACGCGTCGTTTAATAGAAGAAAATCTCATTCCAGATGATGTAACCATTCAAGTCTTGGTGCAAGCCAGAGAACACCTAATAGAACGAACCTATCAAGCGCTTAAAGGGGTTAAAAAAGCAGTAGTACACGTGTATAACACCACCTCTAAAGTGCAACGTGATTGTGTCTTTGAAAAAAGCCAAGATGAAATTAAAGCCATGGCAGTTCAAGGGGCAAAATGGGTACAAGCCTATGCCATTAAAGCATCAAAAGTGCATCCTGAATCGCAATGGATTTTTCAATATTCACCCGAAAGCTTTTCACAAACCGAAACCGATTACGCCGTAGAAGTGTGTCAAGCCGTAATGGATGTTTGGCAACCGACCCCTAATAATAAATGTATTTTAAATTTACCCTCTACCGTAGAAAGTACCTCACCCAATCGGTTTGCCGATCAAGTGGAATACTTTATAACGCACTTAAAAAACAGAGAGTCGGTTTTGATTTCAATTCATACTCACAACGATCGAGGGTGTGCCGTTGCAGCGGCCGAATTAGCATTATTGGCTGGCGCAGATCGTATTGAAGGAACTTTATTAGGCAATGGCGAACGCACTGGAAATATGGACATTGTCACCTTAGCGATGAACCTATTCAGTGAAGGCATTGACCCTCAATTGAATTTATCCAAACCGCATCAATGGATTCCAGTGGTCGAAGAGGTCACCAAAATAAAAGCTCATCCACGTCATCCGTGGGTAGGGGAGGTAGTGTATACCGCCTATTCAGGCAGTCATCAAGACGCCATTCGCAAATGTTTATTAAAACAAAAACCAAGCGCACCTTGGAATGTCGCCTATTTGCCAATCGACCCCAAAGACGTTGGACGAGATTACGAAGCGATTATTCGAGTCAACAGTCAATCAGGAAAAGCGGGTTCCAGTTTTGTGTTGGCACAAGAGTACGGTCTAAATTTACCCAAATGGATTCAATTAGATTTTGCACCCGTTGCCCAAAAATTAGCCGAATTACACGGCGGAGTACTCAGCCATAAAGCACTTTACGGTGCTTTTATTGAGCACTATCGTTGCAATCAAACCGAGTTCTCTTTAAACCACTATCAGTTGGATAAACAGGAGGGGGAGGAAATTTTATCGTTAGAAATTAACGGAGAAAAATGGCAAGGAAAAGGCAATGGAACGCTCAGTGCTTTATGTGATGCATGGCAAAAACGTACGGGTAAATCGGTAGATGTGATTGATTATGCCGAACATGCGATACACAATGAGATGGTAACCGTTGAAGGTAAAAATGCACAGGCGATGGCTTATGTGTATTTACAGCAAGATAACAAGCGTTCTGTAGGCGTTGCATTGGCTAAAGATTCGGTGAGTGCCATGTTGTTAGCGGTATTAAATGCACTAAATTGATTTGTTGTTTTTAATTGATGATATGTTTTACGTGAAACAAAAAAAGCCTGTTTTTCACAGGCTTTTAAATTAACCGCATAGCGAAAATCTCGGGGGCTTGCCCCCGAGCTGGATAGTTTACAATGGGGGTATTTTCCCATTGTGGACTATTCGGCTTATGGAGTTACAAAGAAATACGCATCATGTATATCGCTTA
>JAMOLY010000066.1 GCA_027068835.1 Thiomicrorhabdus sp.
GACTCAAAATAATAACAGTGATGTGTTTGTGCCTATGGCAAAACTATCACTGCTTTATGATCGAGGCTACTACGCTTACTGGTTGGTATTACAGCATATTTCACTGAACCTTGATTTTTGCTTTAGCCTAAAAAGTAATGCCTGTACGCAGGTAAAAGCTTTTATTCAATCAGGCAAGAAATAAACCATCATTACCTTAGTGCCAAGCGATGATATGTTGCAAAAAGCATTGAATAGAGGCTTGCCAATAGAAGAATTCAAAGTGCGGATTATCCGTATTAAAACACCCAAAGGTGTCTATGTTTTAATGACAAGCCTTACCGATCAAAAGAAATATGCTACAAAGCATTTTTATGAACTTTACCACCTTCGGTGGAATATTGAAGAAGCTTATAAAATCCAAAAAACTTTTTTAAATATTGAAGATTTTAGTGGTAGAACCGTCCACAGCATCAAACAAGATGTTCACACAAGTGTACTCATTCAAGCAGTTGTCGCCATAGAGTGTTTTGCTAGTCAGCCCTTTATACGGCGCAGGTAAAGCAAAGACAGTACACCTATCAAATTAACTTTATATGGCTATTCTTTCATTTAAACGAAGGTTAGTTGATGTTTTAAACGCCACCATAGATGCTTTTGATATTTATCGATGGTTAACAGCCATTGTTAGAAACCTAACGATTGTAAAACCTGGTAGAAGTTTTGTACGGGCGAAGGTAGGTTGTCGACGACAAAAATCAAGAAAAGGCTACAAGGCATGACCGTAGAAACAAAGCGTCACGGCTTAATTCAACGGCATTGCGCTTTCCCCCCATAACAAAACTAAACACTTGACTTAGTTAATTATCTAACTATATTAGTATGACATTAAACTAAATGGAGTATATCATGAAGAGAAGAAAATTTTTAGCACTTGTCGGTGGTGGTGTGGTTGTAGCTGCTGGTGTTGGTGGGTTTGTTGCTACTAGAACTCCGCATAGTGCGCTTAAGCCTTGGCTAGATGCAGGTTCTGCTTATACTGAGCCGCGAAAGCGGGCGTTGTCGTATGCTATTCTTGCGCCTAACCCGCACAATAGGCAGCCTTGGAAAATTGATATTTCGGAGCCTGATACTGTTAAAATTTTTGTGGATACAGATAGGTTGCTGCCTCATACTGATCCATTTAATCGTCAGATAACCATTGGATTTGGGTGTTTTCTTGAAACGCTTCGAATGGCGGCTGCGCAGGATGGGTTTGGAGTTGAAGAAAACTTGTTTCCTGAAGGGGGGGAAGAAACTCAGCTTGATAAGCGGCCTGTAGCAATTTTAAAATTTAGTCGTGATGCTAAAGTAAAGCCTGACCCTTTATTTGGTCATGTGTTAAATAGGCGCTCGCTTAAAGTGCCTTATGATATGGCGCGTTCAATTCCTGATGAAATGCTTAGTGCGATTGAAAAGGCTGGCGTGGCTCAAAACCAAATTGGTACAACCAATAAGCCTGAAACGGTTGAAAAAATACGTGAGCTTACGCATAAAGCAATGGCGGTAGAAATTGATACGCCGCGCACTTATAAAGAGAGTGTTGATCTTTTCCGTATTGGTAAAAAAGAAGTTGAAGCAAGCCCTGACGGTCTTAGTTTTTTTGGGCCAATGTATGATTCGTTAGCTCTAGTTGGGCTTTTTACGCGTGAAGGTGCGCTTGACCGTGGTTCTTCTGGTTTTGAACAGGGCATTGCAACGGTTATGGAAAGTATAGATGCGGCAATGGGGCATGTATGGTTGGTTTCTAAAACCAATACGCGGGGTGACCAAATTAACACAGGGCGCGACTGGGTGCGTATAAACCTTGTTACAACTCGTTTGGGGCTTGGTGTTCATCCGCTTAGTCAAGCTTTGCAGGAATATCCTGAAATGTCGGCTATGTATAAAGAATCACATGGAATATTTGCGCCAGATGGTGGTACTGTACAAATGCTTGCGCGGCTAGGCTTTGGTAAACAGGTTGCACCTACGCCTAGGTGGGAATTAGAAGAGAAAATTATAGGAGTGTAATATTTTGAGTGGCGCCGATAAGCAAAAAGAAATTTTTGAATTTTTTAATGAAATTGCAATTATAAACCAACTTGCTACGGCGCTGTTTAATCAACGATTGCCTAATGGGCTGCATTTATCGCATTTTTCGGTTATAAACCATTTAATGCGCATGGGAGATGGACAAACGCCCTTGCATATTTCACGCGCGATGCAGGTTACAAAGGCTACAATGACCCACACACTGGGGGTGTTGGAAAAACATAAATTCATCGAGATAAAAGAAAACCCCAAAGATGGGCGCAGTAAACTGGTTTTCTTAACTTTAAACGGCACTCAGTTCATGCAAAAGGCAGTCGGCTCGCTAGCGCCACTTTTTGAACTGCTTGGCCGCGAATGTGATATTGATGAATTGCAAGAAATCTTACCAACATTAAGCAAACTGCGACAAGTGCTTGATGATAACCGTGATGAGTAGCCTATTAATGGATTATGCACTTGCCAATTAGGGGTGAATTATCATACTTTATGGTATGACAATTTATGAATATAGCATTGGGCAACGCGGGTAAGCCATATACGTAGGCCAGAAGAGCGCTAGCGTCATCTGGCATGACCATGTTCTCTCACACACAGTATTTATTTTACCTAGTAATGCAGGTGAGGCTCTGTTCATCCTGCCTACAAAACATCGAAAAACAGGGGGGATGGTTATTAAAAATAAAGCTTTTTTAGAAATTTAACCGTCTTTTTTCATCGACTGAACAAGATTCATGCCTTTAAGTAAATTTAAAGCTTCATAAAGTGGGTAATCTTCTTCCGCAAGACTTGTTTT
>JAMOLY010000067.1 GCA_027068835.1 Thiomicrorhabdus sp.
TCGGCTTGCTTGAGTATTTTCATTATTTGGCTGTCTGTAAATCGTGATGTTTTCATAAAATCTCCTGCCCGTTTAGGGGAATTGAAATTCTACTTTTAAATTCGTTTATTTTTCGGGGGGATTACATTCTTAAAAAATGATGTCAGAAAAAAGCCACACTGCAATGCAGTGTGGCTTTTTTTGTTTTCAGTAGGGGGGAAAAGAATTATTCTTCGTCTGCAACAAATTTAAGGACGTTGCCGTTAATGCAGTAGCGTTTAAAGGTAGGGGCTGGGCCGTCGTTAAAAACATGGCCTAAATGAATGCCTGAGCTGGCACTGCGTACTTCAATGCGTTCCACTCCTAATGTTTTGTCTACATGCGTGGTAATAGCGCCTTCAACGGGGTTAAAGAAACTTGGCCATCCTGTACCACTTTTGAACTTGGTGTCGCTTCTAAAGAGCTTTGCGCCTGTGATAGGATCAACAAAATAACCCGGTCGAGTCTCGTCTAAATGCGAGCCTGTAAAAGGGCGTTCGGTGCCCTCTTCAAAGGCAATTTTTCGTTGCTCTGGCGTGAGCAGGCGTTGTCCTAGCCATTTCCAAAATCGTGTTTTATCGCCGTTATAACCTGTGTAGCGAGAGACCTCTTTTCCTTGTTCAAATAGAACGATGGTGGGGGTTGCAAACAGGGGTTTTTCGAGTGTCCAGTCTTTGGGTGGGTTTGGATTTAGAGTGGTGGTGATGGCCACGTCAGATTGCCAATGATTGAGTATTTCTTGTTTAAATTTTTCACAGTAAGCACAGTCTTTTGCTTCAAAAACAATTAATTGTCTTTGGCTGTTTAGGTCTTTTGAATTAAGGAGTGCAGGGGGAGGTGTGTGTGTATTGCTGTTTGGGTAGGAAACGTTGGTTCCTCCCAATCCACAGTAGCCATTGGGGTTCTTTTTTAGGTAGTCTTGATGATAGGTTTCGGCGGTAATGTAATGTTTAAGAGGGGCTATTTCCGTGGTGATTCTTGGATAGCCTGCTTGAGTTAATGCGGTTTGATAGGTGGCCTTTGTTTGCTCGGAAATCTTTTTTTCATGATTGGTTTGATAGTAGATCGCACTGCGATAGTTGGTGCCGATGTCATTTCCTTGACGGTCTCCCTGTGTTGGGTTGTGGCTTTCCCAAAATTTAATGAGTACCGTTTCAAGTGAGACGATATCTGGTTGGTAGGTAACTTTGATGACTTCGGCGTGATTACGCTCAGTTTGTTGTCCTGCACGAATCTTTTTTTCTAAGTTAAGTACTTCTTGATAGTTTGCTTTTGGGTCGTCGCCACCCGCATAACCGCTCTCTACATTGGTAACCCCATCAAGTTCTGAGAGGCGTTTTTCCGCCCCCCAAAAACAGCCCATGCCCAGTACAATGATGTTGGTTTGAGGCGTTTGGGATGATTTAGGTTGCGTCATATTGGATTCCTTGGCGTAGCCGTTTGCGCTAAATAACGTGAGAGTGAGTAGTGCTATGAAGAGGGGGCGTAAAATAGTGATGGGGTGAAGAGACATGGGGGGAGCCTTTTTAAGTGTTTGCTTATATTATCGTAATATAAGGACACTTGATATTGGAATAATCTTTCATGTTAATGATAATAATTTTGTCGTGAGTCGTTTTGGGGGATAGGGGGGGGGTAAAAATTGGCCTGTTGATTGCTATAACGACCTTTATTGTTGATGTGTTGATAATAATTTGACACAATGAGATCTGATATAGGGGGGGGATAATATGAGCTTTTATCGTATTTTTATTGTTTTATTAAGCGTCGTTTTTTTGGCGGCGTGTTCCAGTTCGCCACGTTATGCTGGAAAGTCGGTTCAGAAAAATAAACCTATTTCGTCTGTTTCAGTCACCTCTTCTTCAGAGGTTAGGCAGCAATTATTAAGGCAGTTTAAACACTGGAAGGGTGCGCCATATCGTTATGGAGGTTCGAGTTTAAGCGGTGTGGATTGTTCGGCGTTTGTTCAGAATACCTATCGCGCTAAGTTTAATAAGCGAATTCCTCGAACAACACGTACTCAAATAAAAATTGGTAAAAAGGTGAAAAAATCTCAGTTAAGAGTGGGGGATATTGTGTTTTTTAAAACAGGGCGTAACTCGCTACATAATGGAATTTATATGGGGGGGGGGGAATTTATGCATGCCTCGTCGAGTAAAGGGGTAACACTTTCGAGTTTAAATAACCGTTATTGGCGCAAAAAATACTTAACATCTCGGCGAGTTTTATAATCACACGCAGAGTCTATTTTTAAGCCCGAAATAGCAGGAAATAAACAGCTTGTTTGCTAGACAATAACAGGGTTATCGAGTAAAATTCGCCCAATGAATTATTGTGACTGAAATTGAGCGATTTTTGCTTTTACGGAGTACTTGGCGGAGATGACTAAAGTCATTTAGCAAACTAAAAAACGGAGTGAGCCTTTCAATGGGGGCTGGCTCCGTTTTTTTGTATGTATACCTCTAAAAACGTTCTTTTAGATCGCTTGGTTAGAAAAGATCGTATCGTTATTCAAACATTTGGATGGAAAAATCAATGACACAAGCTTTGCTGGCTTTAGAAGATGGCACTCTATTTTGGGGTGTTTCATTAGGCGCGGAAGGGGAGACGATTGGTGAGATCGTTTTTAATACCTCATTAACGGGGTATCAAGAGATATTAACCGACCCTTCGTACTTTAAACAGATTGTAACCTTAACGTATCCTCATATTGGAAACGTAGGGGTCAATACAGAAGATGAAGAGTCGTCTAAGATAATGGCTCAAGGGTTAATTGTTAAGGATTGCCCTGTTGTGATGAGTAATTTTCGTGCTGAAAAGTCGTTGCCAGAGTATTTAAAAGAGCAGGGCGTGGTCGCCATTGCAGACATTGACACCCGTAAACTGACGCGACTTTTACGCAGTAAGGGGTCGCAGTTGGGCGTGATTGTGGCTGGTGACAATATTGATTCTGATGCGGCGATTGCAAAGGCAAAAGAATTTAGTGGGCTTAAGGGGTTGGATTTAGCCAAAGAAGTGACCACCTCTAAAACCTATGTGTGGACAGAAGGTTCTTGGGAGTTGGGTAAAGGTCATGCGGATAAATCAGACAATGATGGTTTTCATATTGTGGCGTTTGACTATGGTGTGAAACGTAATATTTTACGAATGATTGTCGATCGTGGGTGTAAGTTAACCGTGGTGCCTGCGAAAACCTCAGCCGAAGAGGTCTTGGCAATGAATCCAGACGGTATCTTTTTATCTAACGGCCCAGGAGACCCTGAGCCTTGTGATTATGCCATTGAAGCGATTCAAAAAGTTTTGGAAGCCGATGTACCCGTATTTGGAATTTGTTTAGGACATCAGTTGTTGGCCTTAGCCAGTGGTGCGAAAACGCTTAAAATGAAATTTGGTCATCATGGTGCAAACCACCCCGTGCAAGATATTAAAACCAAAAAAGTAATGATTACCTCTCAAAATCACGGGTTTGCAGTGGATAGCGATAGCTTGCCAGATAACTTGGTAGCCACGCACAAGTCTTTGTTTGACGGCACGCTACAGGGTATTTCTCGCACAGACAAATCGGCATTTAGTTTTCAAGGTCACCCAGAAGCAAGCCCAGGTCCACATGACGTGGCACCGCTATTTGACCAGTTTATAGACAATATTAAAACCGCAAAAAAAGCGTAACCGATAACGATTAGGAAAAGAGTAATGCCCAAAAGAAGTGATTTAAAAAGTATTATGATTATTGGTGCGGGTCCGATCATTATCGGTCAAGCCTGTGAATTTGATTACTCTGGTGTTCAAGCGTGTAAAGCCTTAAAAGAAGAGGGTTACCGAGTTATTTTAGTTAACTCGAACCCCGCCACCATTATGACGGATCACGAAATGGCGGATGCCACTTACGTTGAGCCAATTGAGTGGCAAACGGTTGAAACCATTATCGCTAAAGAGCGACCCGATGCCATTCTGCCCACTATGGGGGGGCAAACTGCCCTGAACTGCGCGTTAGACTTGAATGCTCAGGGTGTTTTAAAAAAATACAATGTCGAGTTGATTGGCGCGAATGCCGATGCCATTGATAAAGCCGAAAATCGGGATCGTTTTCGTCAAGCGATGACCAAAATTGGTCTGGATATGCCTGTTTCGGATGTGGCGCATAATATGGAAGAAGCGTGGAAGATTCAGGAACAGGTCGGTTTTCCAACGGTGGTTCGACCGTCCTTTACGCTGGGTGGTTCCGGCGGGGGCATTGCCTACAACAAAGATGAATTTGAAAAAATCTGTAAGTTTGGTCTAAGTCTTTCACCCACCAAGGAACTCTTGATTGAAGAGTCGATTGAAGGTTGGAAAGAGTACGAAATGGAAGTGGTTCGTGACCGTAATGATAACTGTATTATCGTCTGTTCCATCGAAAACTTAGACCCAATGGGAGTACATACGGGTGACTCTATTACGGTTGCACCCGCACAAACCTTAACGGATAAAGAGTATCAAATTATGCGTAATGCCTCGTTAGCGGTGTTACGTGAAATAGGGGTCGAAACAGGCGGTTCTAACGTTCAGTTTTCTGTACACCCTGATACGGGTCGAATGATTATTATTGAGATGAACCCTCGTGTCTCTCGTTCATCGGCACTGGCTTCTAAAGCAACGGGCTTCCCAATTGCCAAAATTGCCACTAAATTGGCAGTAGGTTATACGCTGGATGAGCTTTCTAATGATATTACCAATGGGGCAGCTCCAGCTTCTTTTGAACCCACCATTGATTATGTTGTAACCAAAGTTCCACGTTTTACCTTTGAAAAGTTTCCTCAAGCGCAAGAGCGTCTATCGACTCAAATGAAGTCGGTCGGTGAAGTGATGGCGATGGGTCGTAACTTCCAAGAGTCCATTCAAAAAGCATTACGTGGTTTGGAAACAGATAAAACAGGCTTTGATGAAATCATGCCATTGGCAACTATGGATGAGAAGGAGATTCGAGACGTCTTACGTCAAGAACTACGTAATCCGGGTGCTGAACGTTTGTGGTATGTTGCTGATGCGTTCCGTGCGGGATGGGATTTAGAAGCGGTTTTTGAAAGTTGTAAAATTGATCCATGGTTTTTAGCTCAAATTAAAGAGTTGGTGGACATGGAAGACGACGTAAAACAGCGTGGATTGGATGCATTGGATGAAGTGTATTTACGTCAGTTAAAGCGTAAAGGATTCTCAGATAACCGTTTGGCGAAATTATTAAATACCGATGCCGCGTTTGTTCGCAAATTTCGCCATACATTAAATATTCGCCCTGTCTTTAAACGAGTCGATACCTGTGCGGCTGAGTTCGAAACCTCTACGGCGTATTTGTACTCCACCTATGATGAAGAGTGTGAGGCGAACCCAACCGATAGAGATAAAATTATGATTTTGGGCGGAGGTCCAAATCGTATTGGTCAAGGGATTGAGTTTGATTACTGCTGTGTTCACGCTGCGATGGCTATGAGCGAAGATGGTTATGAAACCATTATGGTGAACTGTAACCCTGAAACGGTTTCGACCGATTACGATACCTCGGATCGTTTGTATTTTGAGCCACTTACTTTAGAAGATGTACTTGAGATTGTGGAAGTTGAGCAACCGAAAGGGGTGATTGTTCAATACGGTGGGCAAACGCCTTTAAAACTGGCTGAAGATTTAGAAGCCGCTGGTGTTCCTATTATTGGAACGTCGCCAGAATCCATTGACATTGCAGAAGATCGTGAACGTTTTCAGAAAGTATTAAATGATTTAAATCTTCTGCAACCACCTAACCGTACGGCAACCTCTGCTGACGAAGCGGCGGTATTGGCGAAAGAGATTGGTTATCCTCTAGTGGTTCGTCCCTCTTATGTTTTGGGTGGGCGTGGCATGGAGATCGTTTATGACGAAGCCAACTTAATGCGCTACATGCAAGCAGCCATTGATGTATCAAATGATTCTCCAGTATTATTGGATCGTTTCTTAGACGATGCGGTTGAGTTGGATGTCGATGCGATTTGTGACGGCGAAGAGGTTGTAATCGGCGGTATCATGGAGCACATTGAGCAAGCGGGAATTCACTCGGGTGATTCAGCCTGTTCTCTGCCTCCGTACAGTGTTTCGGAAGATATTCAGGATCGCATTCGAGTGCAAGTTGCAGACATGGCAAAAGCATTAGGCGTGGTTGGACTGATGAACACACAGTTTGCGGTGAAAGGCAATGATATTTATGTGCTTGAAGTCAATCCTCGTGCTTCTCGTACCGTTCCGTTTGTGTCGAAAGCCATTGGGTATCCGCTGGCTAAAATTGCAGCACGTTGCATGGTTGGTCAAAAACTAGCTGAACAGGGGTTTTCTCATGAAATTACTCCTGCACACTTTTTTGTAAAAGAAGCCGTTTTTCCGTTTATTAAATTTTTAGGCGTCGATCCTATTTTAGGGCCGGAAATGAAATCAACGGGTGAAGTCATGGGCATTGGTCAAAACTTTGCACAAGCCTATGCTAAAGCTCAGTTAGCGGCCGGCACGGTGCTTCCTCGTTCTGGAACGGCTTTCTTAAGTGTGCGCCAAGCGGATCGTGTTCAGGTGGTTGACCTTGCAAACCAGTTGATTGCAAAAGGCTTTAGTATCGTTGCCACGCGTGGCACAGCCACTTCGTTAACCGAGGCGGGTGTGGCGTGTGAAATTGTTAATAAAGTGACTGAAGGGCGTCCAAATATTGTGGATTCCATTGTAAATGAAGAGATTGCGTTGATTGTTAATACCTCGGATGGTTCGGTCAGTATTCAAGACTCTTCCAGCATTCGTCGTGAAGCGTTGATGCATAATACGTGTTATACCACCACGATTGCGGGTGCATTTGCAACGGTTGCCGCGATGGACTATTTAGATGATCAGCCCGTCACGCGTTTACAAGATATTTATTAATATTTAATCGTTTAAAAATAATCGCCAAAGCGTTATTAATTGCTTTGGCGTTTTTGTGTCAAAAAAATAATAAAAAGGAATGGGGTTTATGCAAAAGCATCCTATGACAAAAGAAGGTGCAGACGCACTGCAAACTGAGTTAACGAAGTTAAAGAAAGTAGATCGTCCAGAGGTAATAGAAGCCATTGCTACAGCAAGAGATCATGGCGATTTAAAAGAGAATGCTGAGTATCATGCCGCGCGAGAAATTCAAGGTTTGATTGAAGGACGTATTCAACAAATTGAGTCGGTGTTAAGTTTGGCGCAAATTATTGATGTGAAACAGTTGTCTCCGAATGGAAAAGTTATTTTTGGTGCAACGGTGACCTTATTAAATATTGAGACCGATGAGGAAGTGACCTATAAAATTGTAGGTCATGAAGAAGCGGATATTAAACTGAATAAAATTTCAGTTAACTCGCCTGTGGCACGCGCCTTAATTGGAAAAGAAGAGGCGGATGAAGTTGTCGTGATTGCTCCAAGTGGCAATATTGATTATGAAATTATAAATGTTGAATATATTTAATTTTTCTTCTTGGCGAGGCGATAAAAAAACTTTATAAGTGTTTGGTGATATTTAGTGCTCAAGGAGTTGCTTTTTAAAAGTAAACCTATCAGAATTGAACATCAGAAACTAATGTAATAATTAAGGTTGAAGCAAGATGAAAAACGTTACACTGAAGTCATTATTTATGTCTGCAATTATCGTGGCATCCATGAATGTTCAAGCAATGAATACCTATCAGTTATGTCTTGATGATGCTGAACATGTGATTAGTACCGCCGTAAAAGAGGGGTCTGATGCCGCTCAAGCCATTGAGCAAAAAGTGGATGTAGCGGCTTGCATGAGTGAATTAAGTAAAATAGAAGACAAGTATGCTGGGAAAACAGCGGGTGTAAACCCCTCTTCGGTCATGAGTCCTTCTGATCGTGCAAAATGGGCTAAGTTATTTGATGCAGTGGATGCTAAACAGTATAAAGGGGTTCGCTACCTTCAAGCAGTCTATTATCGTTAGTTTGTATTTATTGTAAATTTTTAAGAAGCCAGTCAATGACTGGCTTTTTTTGGTTTTGGACTTAATTAATGACAAAGAGAGGGAGAGCGTTTTTGAAGCAAAAAAATATATTTGAGTCAGCTTACACTTGCTTGATTGAGTCTAGCGTAGATCAAAAAGTTCATTTACTGGCGCAATTGCAAGAGGATTGGGCGGAAGGCAAGTTTGATTTTTCCCCCTTAAATTCGGTTAAGCGTATTCGTGACCCCGGTCGTCCTGAAAAACCCGAGTTGGTCTCGCCTAAAGCGCTGCCTAAAAGACGACTTGGGTCCCCCGAAGGGCATGCTGCATTAATGCATGCGATTGCTCACATTGAATTTAACGCCATTAATTTAGCGTTGGATGCCATCTATCGCTTTCAGCACATGCCCATGGATTTTTATTTGGACTGGTTGGGTGTGGCGGGCGAGGAGGCGTTTCATTTTCAGATGATTCGAGAACACCTCTCACATTTAGGGTATGAGTACGGTGATATGCCTGCTCATAATGGATTATGGATGACCACTTATGAGACCGATCATGATCCTTTGATTCGGATGGCGTTGGTTCCCAGAACGCTTGAAGCACGGGGCTTGGATGTAACCCCGCCTATGATTCAGAAATTACGCGCAATTGGGGATAAGCGCGGGGTTGAAATCTTAAAAATACTCTTGCGTGATGAAATTGGGCATGTTGACGTGGGAACGCGCTGGTTTCGTTATTTGTGTAAAGAGCGTGGCTTAAACCCTTTTAAAACCTTTCAAGAGGTGATTGAAACTTATTATCATGGGGATTTGCGTGGCCCTTTTAATTATGAAGCCAGAGAGCAGGCTGGGTTTTGTGCGGAAGAGATCTCTTGGCTAAAAACACTTAATCCAGTGCAGACATAGATGACTCAATTTCGATTTGGTATTGATTTAGGGGGGACAAAAATTGAACTGATTGCACTGTCAATCAATACAGAACAGCAAGGTTTACCTCAACGTGTGCTTTATCAAAAGCGTATTGATACGCCTAAAGGTGATTATTGTGCAACCGTTCAAGCCGTTACGCATTTAGTACTTGAGGCGGAAGTTCAGTTGGGTGGTGGGGGTTCGGTTGGCATTGGTATTCCTGGTGCAATCTCCTCTAAAACAGGGCGCATTAAAAATGCAAACTCAACGTGTTTAATTGGGCAGGATTTGCAGGGCGATTTGCAGCAGTTACTCAATCGACCTATCTTTTTGGCAAACGATGCGAACTGTTTTGCGTTATCAGAAGCGGTAGAAGGGGTTGCGAAAGGAGCGAGTGTTGTCTTTGGTGTGATTATTGGAACGGGCTGTGGTGGCGGAGTAGTTGTTAATGGATGTATTTTAAACGGAGTGAATGCCATTGGTGGCGAATGGGGGCACAACCCTCTGCCTTGGGCGACGAGTAATGATGTTTTATTGCCCTGTTACTGTGGGTTAACGGGGTGCAATGAGACTTTTTTGTCAGGCAGTGGATTAGAGGCGCACTATACTCAGCGAACAGGGAAAGAGAAAGCAGCCAAAGCGATTTTTGCTTCAATTTTAAAGGATGAGGTTGCCGAGAAATTGGTGCAAGATTATATTATTTGGCTGGCAAAAGGGTTGGCAAGTGTCATTAATTTGATTGATCCAGACGTAATTGTGTTGGGGGGCGGCTTGTCTAATGTGGAACGATTGTATACTGAAATACCTAAAATTTGGCATCAGTGGGTGTTCAGTGATGCGGTGAATACTCTGCTATTGCCACCTAAGTTTGGTGATTCAAGTGGAGTACGAGGTGCGGCTTGGTTGTCTTAATAATGGTTAGAAAGTTGATATGCAAAAAATAACTTTGTTAGAAACGTTGAGATATTTAAAAGAGACAGAAAAGGGTGTGTTGGTTCTGTTTGGTGGAAAAGATTGTGGGGTCTGTCAGAGCATTCTTCCTAAGTTGACGGTGTTGATGAATGAACATTTTCCTTGTATTAACATGGTGTATGTTGATTGCCACACTGCGCAGGAGGTTTGTGGGCAAGAGGGGGTTCTGAGCTTACCGACCTTACAGATATTTTTGCAAGGGCAGTGTGTGTTTGAGGGCGTTCGAACTTTTAGCCTTCAACATATGGTGGATGCGATCAAACGGCCTTATGAGCTGGTTTTTTAGTCTTTTTACAAAGACCTCAGCGTTTACCATCTCCCCCAGCTTTGCTTAATAAAATGTCGAGTAGGCGATTGGGCAGTAAGCGTTTTAATAGTGAAAATACGATGGTGGGTACGGTCACACGATAGCGTATTTTAGCGCGTTGACTTTGCAGTGCGTGAATCACGCATTTTGTGACGGCCTCTGGTGATAAGGTAAAGGGGGCGCTGGAGCCTTCGGTCTCTAAGCGGCTGAGCATCGCTTGATAGTTTTGTTGGTGTGCGCTCGTTTCCATATTTATCCACTGTTTAAACTGAATAAACGCGTTTTTACGAAAGTCTGAAATAATGGGGCCAGGTTCGATTAAGCTTACTTGAATATTGTCCTGTTTTACTTCTAATCTCAAGGTATCTGCAAAGCCTTCGATGGCAAATTTACTGGCATTGTAGGCGCCTCGGTAGGGCATGGCGGCAAATCCAAGGATGGAGCTGTTGTAGATAATTTTCCCCCCCCCCTGTTGTCGCATAATGGGCACGATTAAATTGGTGAGCTCTTGAGTACCAAATACATTGGTTTGAAATTGGTATTCCATTGCCTCACGACTTAGATCTTCTACAGCACCTGGTAGCCCAAATGCCGCATTATTAAAGAGTGCATCAATGCGCCCTTGGCTCTGTTTTAAAATTAGGGTTACTGCGGTTTTGATGGATTGGCTACAGGCTAAATCGAGTTGAATACAAAATATTCCCTGTTTATTTAGGCGTTGAACATCCTGTTCTTTACGGCAGGTGGCAATCACTTGGTAGTCCATTTTGTGCAACTGTTGGGCACATTGGTAGCCAATACCCGTTGAACAACCAGTGATTAATACAGTACTAGGGGGGGGGGATTTATTTGTCATTAAATATTACCATGTGCTTGAATAAGGTCGTGATGTACTTGATCCATATCGAGCTGTTGTAGATCGTTAATGCCATTGGCTAACGCTTGTTCTGAAATAAACCCTGAGTGAGAAAAAACCACAATGCCTTCACGTATAAACATCACGGAGGGGACGGAGCGTACTTGAAGCATCGTAGCAAGTGCCTCTTCTTCTTCAATGTTTACTCGGCAGTAGGTGATGTGAGGCATCTTTTGGGCAAGAGACTCAAAAATTGGTTTAAAAGGGGCGCACCAAGGTGCCCAAAAATCAAAAACAATCATCTCATTCTGAGCAATGGTCTTTTTAAATGTGGCTTTTGTGAGTGAAATAATGGGCATTTTAGTTTACGTTGCCACACTTGGGTTGCCACCCTCTGTTAAACGTTCAGGGTTTAGGTAATCTTTTAAGGTTGCTTCATCTAAATCGGTCATTTCTAACGCCACTTCCAATACTGGACGACCTGATTGGTAAGCCGCTTTGGCAATGGCCGCGCCTTTTTCATAACCAACCACGGTATTGAGTGCGGTCACCAAAATAGGGTTGGCACTCAGGGTTTTTTGCAAATTTTCTTCGTTTACCGTAAAGCCTTTAATTGCTAAGTTGGCCAGTTGAGTGGAGGCGGTTGCGGCAATCTCAATGCTTTGTAATAAGTTTAACGCAATGACTGGCAACATCACATTGAGCTGAAAAGTTCCCGATTGTGCCCCGACGGTAATGGTGGTGTGATTGCCCATGATTTGAGCGGCAACCATGCACACGGCTTCTGGAATAACGGGGTTGACTTTACCGGGCATAATGGAGCTACCGGGCTGTAAGGCAGGCAGTTGAATCTCTCCCAGCCCTGCAAGAGGGCCAGAGTTCATCCAGCGCAAATCATTGGCAATTTTCATTAAACTGGCGGCCAGTACATTTAATTGCCCACTGAGTTCAAGTGCGGTGTCTTGTGAGCTTAATCCGACAAATAAATTATCCATGGGTTCAAAAGAGATGCCCGTCATGGTCGATAGGTGTTGGGAGACCAGAGTGCCAAATTGAGGGTCTGCATTAATGCCTGTGCCCACAGCCGTGCCTCCTTGAGGCAATTTTTGAAGCCGTTTTTGGGTATCACGCAAGCGTTGAATGTTGTCGTTAATTTGTGCACGCCAGCAGGCGAGTTCTTGGCTGATCTTAATTGGCATGGCATCCATTAGGTGCGTTCGTCCCGTTTTTACGACGTGGTTTAGCTCTTTTTCACGTTCGGCAAGGGTTTTGTTTAGGTGCATTAAGGCAGGAAGTAAGTGTTGGGTGAGTGCGGTGCTGGCGGCGACATGAATGGTGGTTGGAATAATGTCGTTCGAGCTTTGGCTCATATTCAAATCATCATTCGGGTGCGTATCCACGCCTGTGAGTTGCTTGGCTAGCGTGGCAAGTACCTCATTTGCATTCATATTGGTGCTGGTACCTGAACCTGTTTGAAACACATCAATGGGAAAGTGCTGGCTGTAGTCCCCCTGAATGACCGCTTGAGTAGCGGCTTGAATGGCTTTGGTTTTGTCGTCGGATAAAAGCCCAAGCTGTTGGTTACTTTCGGCACAGGCTTGTTTAACGTAGCAAAGTGCTTTAATAAATGAACTGGGCATGGGGGTGTTACTGATGGGAAAGTTATTAATGGCACGTTGTGTTTGTGCGCCGTACAGTGCATTAGATGGAACGTCTAATGTACCCATGCTGTCTTTTTCGAGTCGAGTTTTAGTCGTATTTATTGGATTTGACATAGTATTTTTTAAGATTCTCTATTATGATTGCTGGGCGCTAAGGCTTGACTGGCTTAATTGAATATTATTTTACGCTGGTTTACATGAAAACCCAATCTCTACTTAATTTTTTTAGGATGTAGGGGGGGGGGAATTAGAGGGAGTAAATTTTGAATAATAGTGCATTAGCCAATGAATTGGTGAATAAGGCTTTTTGGTGGCGTCACGCTTATGTTGATGGTCAAACATCGTTATCTTTATCGCCTTCATTTCAATTTTTTTTTTCCTCCTCTGTGTCAGAGTTAGTGGATATGACTGGGTGTTACACGACACCTATTATTGAAATTAAAATTCAAGAAATATTAAATAATCCTGATACAGATGTCCGTTTTATTGCCTCGTACGATACCAGTGATGGAAAAAGATCGTTTCAGCATCATTTGCATGTTTATACCGAATTAAATCAGCGTTATGTTTTGGCGAATTGCATGGATGTGACGGAGATGGTTGCACTGGAGCGAGAAATTGTTGATGCTCAAGGACGTCTTTCTGTTGCCCAGTTAATGGAACGTCAAGAACAGTTGGAAGCACAAAATCAGTTTATTTCAGAATCTTATCAGAAGCAGTCTCGTTTTTTAGCGATGTTAAGTCATGAGCTACGTTCTCCTTTATTAGGGATTAGCAGTTTGGTTCAGCGCTTACGAGAAAACCAGACGGATGAGGAGGTGCTTTCTGCATTGAAAGCCATTCATATTACGGCGGAACAATCGACATTTTTAGTGAATGATATTTTGACGTATTCTCAAACCGAGTACGATGAAATCACTCTGCACCCCATGGAGTTTTCATTAAAAGAGACGTTGCAAAATGTGAAACACCTTACGCGTTCGATTGCGGCAGATAAAGGGTTGATTGTCTCGTTAATTTACCTAGGTGCGCGTGATCGAGTGGTGGGAGACAGTGTTCGTTTGTCACAAATATTGATTAATTTAATTGTAAACAGTATTAAGTTTACACAGTATGGTGGTGTGACCATCGAGGTGTCTCAAGGAGAAGGCGGACGTTTTACCTTTAAAATAACCGACTCTGGAGAAGGTATTGCAAATGATCAGCTAGAGCGTATTTTTGAACCCTATTCTCAATTAGAAAGTATGGGAAGTACTCAAAACATTGGTTCAGGTTTGGGCTTGTTGGTGGTTAGAAAACTCGTGGCTCTTATGGGGGGGGAGGTGTTTGTTAAATCTTCATTGGGTGTCGGAACGTCTTTCTATTTTGACTTATTGTTTAATGAAAAAATGAGTACCTTTAAGGGCGTTAATGAAGCACCTAAATTAGAAGGCACAACGCTAGAAGAGGCGGC
The DNA here is from genome assembly GCA_027068835.1 of Thiomicrorhabdus sp. Taxonomy (GTDB): domain Bacteria; phylum Pseudomonadota; class Gammaproteobacteria; order Thiomicrospirales; family Thiomicrospiraceae; genus Thiomicrorhabdus. The sequence goes on from JAMOLY010000067.1 coordinate 14,143, forward strand.
GACGAAAAACAGTATTGAGCAAATAAATAAACCGAATCGCTCAAAAACAGAGAACAGGCCGCCATATCAAATTTTGATTGCCGATGATTCTAAAATTAATTTAATGGTGTTGGGCGGGTATTTAAAAGAGTTAAATTGCTCGGTTGTTGAGGCTAAAAATGGCCGAGAAGCGTGGGAGTTATTTCAAAAAAACACCTTTGATTATGTTTTTTTAGACATTCAAATGCCTTTTTTAGATGGCATTGAAGTCAGCCATAAAATTAAAGCCAGTGTTGAGAGCGGAGATGACGCGGTTAAAAATCTTAAAAAGGTTTTCGCGGTAACTGCAGGCGGGGATGAATCGAATTTTACGTTAGAGGGAGAGCCTGTACGTTCGAATGGCTTTGATCATTGGTTTGTTAAGCCTGTTTCAAAAGTACAAATAATAAAGGCGTTACAAGAAAGCTCAGACGTTATTGTATCGCCCTCTTCCCCGCAGCCTGTTTTGTCTGAAGCCGTTCCTGCTGCTACCTTGGATGTGAAAAAAGGGGAGAGGAAGTTTTCCCAGGAGGGCTGGGAAGGAATTGATGAGGTTCCTGACACCTTTAAAAGGTTGGTTGATGATTTTATTCAAGAGTCAAAGGATGGGATACTTGCGTTAGAATCGCTTATTGAAACGGGTGATATAAGCGGAATCTCTAAAAAAGCACACTATTTAAAAGGAAACTGCATGTTATTGCAGTTAAGTGGAATGGTTTCAGTTTTAAGGCAAATTGAAGAAATTGCGGGTAAAAATGAGCCATTAGTGGGTAAAATACAGAAGAAATTAAAAATTATGTTAGAAAAATTAATGTTTGGGCTGAAATATCTTGAGAAGTCCATAAGGATTCGTCATAATGACGAATAAGTTAAAATTAGGCTACTCGCTAACTGTGTGTAGTAATGGATTAAAATTTTTAAAATTGGAACCTTTACATGTCTGAAAAAATTAGTATTTTATTGGCTGAAGATCATGCGCTTGTTAGAGCAGGATTTAAATCTATTATTGATGCCGAAGAGGGCTTTGATGTAGTCGGCGAAGCAGAGGATGGCTTAGAGTGTCTTGAGTTAGTTAGAGCAACGTCTCCTCAAGTTGTTTTACTTGATTTATCTATGCCTAAATTAAGCGGTTTAAACGCAATTAGCCATATTAAAAAGCGTTATAAAGAAACTAAAGTGATTGTTTTAACGGCGGCTGAAACGACCAATGTTTGGACAGAAGTTTTAGAGCTTGGCGTTGCTGGAATTGCCATGAAGTCTATTTCGCCCAAAGAGTTGATTCAAGGTATTTACAGCGTGATGGAAGATGTGTTATTTATTCACTCTGAAATTCAACCGATTTTAGAAGAGGCGGCAGGTTTAAATAATAAGCGTTTGTCGGTTCGTGAAAAACAAGTGGTCAAGCTGGTTGCAGAAGGTTATAAGACTAAAGATATTGCTGAAATGTTAGAAATCAGTGATCGTACGGTCTCTAAGCATCGTGAAAACTTAATGACTAAAATGGGCGCAACGTCAACGGCCGAATTAACCAATTATGCAAATGAAACGGGTCTCACAAAAGTTCGATTGGAAGAGATTGAATGATCGTTTTATTTTAGGCGGTTGTTATTTTCAATAAAAAAGGGCTAATTGTTTAGCCCTTTTTTATTGCCTATTTTATCTGAACTATTTAGGAACCAAGGCTTGACTCAGGCGTTACAGGGGAGGGTGTTTCTGTATTATTTTCATCTGAAATTCCTAGATATTGATTGCGAAAATCTTGAAATCCTTCTTGAACCAGTGCGTAGGTTTTTTCAATGTTGTCTGCGATACTCCCCTCTAACACATCTAAATCGCCTAACAGTCCTTTGGCTTCTTCAAACCCTTTTGTAACGCCACCGCCCACGACTTCAATAAAACGATCAACAAGTGCTTCGCCCTCCAGTTCAGGATTTGCGGATTGAAAGGCTGAAAAAAAAGCGGTACTGCCATCCACAATGCGTTTTGCTGTGTTTTCAGGGGTCCAGTACTCCATGCCTCCTTGTTGCTTTAAAGCTTCGTCACTGATTGGAGTCGTTGCGTCTTCTGTTAGGCCAAACTCTACACTTAGGACTTCATTTAATTTTTCAATGGCAGCTTGGTAGGTAAGTTTTAAACTGCTCTCACTTGCAGACTTCCCATCCCCAAATAAATGCGCAATTAAACTGGCTTGTTGTGCTGTTTTAAGCTCTGTTGAGGAGGCTGGAATTTTAGATTCAGATGCGTCTAATTTATTCGATTTATCATTTTGATTAAGCGCACTCAAGTTGGCATTGTTTTGATAAGCTTGAACGGGATTTGCTTTATTAATGTCAATCGCCATGATTGCGCTCCTTGTTTAAGTATGAGAAAACTCTAACGTCTTTATCGGCTATGGCTTTGAAAGCTTTAGTTATTATTTTCAGTTTTTAATTGAACTCCCTTTCGCGTAAAGCACTCTACTGGTATGATTCGATTAATTTTAATGGTAACTTGGAATAGAAGCAGATGGAACTGAATCTCGTTTATACGCGCATTGAAGATTATAAAGCACGAACGGGTGTGCTTAGGGGGTATCTTTGACTACGATACCAAGTCGGAACGTTTGGTTGAAGTCTCGCGTGAGTTAGAAGATCCTACGATTTGGAATGACCAAGCGCTTGCGCAAGCCTTGGGTAAGGAACAGTCACAATTAGAAATGATTGTATCAACCATTGATGAGTTGGTCTCAGGTACGGAATTGGTCAAAGAAATTTTAGAGATGGCTGAGATGGACGATGACCAAGAGATGGTTGACGAGGTAATTTCTGAACTGGATGTGTTGGGTGAAAAATTGGAATCTTTAGAGTTCCAACGTATGTTTTCTGGGGAGCTAGACCCAAATAATGCTTATTTGGAAATCCAATCAGGTTCAGGAGGGACTGAGGCGCAAGATTGGGCGAACATGATGTTACGTATGTATTTGCGTTGGGCGGACAGTCGTGGCTTTAAAACAGAAATTGTGGAGATCAGTGCAGGAGATGTCGCCGGTATTAAAGGTGCGACGGTTCATGTGAAAGGGGAGTATGCGTTTGGTTGGTTAAGAACAGAGACTGGCGTGCATCGTTTGGTGCGTAAATCACCGTTTGACTCCAGTAATCGCCGCCATACCTCATTTGCTTCGGTGTTTATTTCGCCAGAAATTGATGACAGTTTTGAGGTCGATATTAATCCAGCCGATTTACGCATTGATGTTTACCGTGCCAGTGGCGCGGGTGGGCAGCATGTCAATAAAACTGAATCTGCGGTGCGTATTACGCATTTGCCAACCAATACTGTTACGCAATGTCAAAATGGTCGTTCTCAACACCAAAATAAGGCGGAGGCGATGAAACAGCTTCGTGCTAAATTGTATGAGTTGGAAATGCTCAGTCGTAATGCTGAAAAACAAGAGCTGGAAGACGCAAAATCAGACATTGGTTGGGGCAGTCAAATTCGCTCCTATGTGTTGGATTCGGGTCGTATTAAAGATTTAAGAACGAATGTTGAGACGGGAAATACGGGCGGTGTTTTGGACGGTGATTTAGATCAATTTATGGAAGCCAGTTTAAAAGCTGGCTTATAAAGTACGGTTAGATGGCGTAATGCTGGTTTTTTAGTATCTTAAAGCGCTATATTTTCCAAATGCATGCACTATTTTTTACGTTTCTATCTGGAGATTAGAGTAAAATACGCCTTTTGTTATTGAACCTGTTTAAGAGAATTATCCCATGTCGGAATCCCCAAAAAATGTGCCTGAAGTTGATGAGAATAAAATTATTGCAGAGCGTCGAGCAAAATTAACGGCATTAAGAGAGGGTGGACACTCTTATCCGAACTCTTTTCGTCGTGAAAACTATGCAGAAGCACTGCATTTAGAGTTTGATGAAAAATTAAAAGAAGCACTGGCTGAAGCGGAACCTGTTCGCGTTAAAATTGCAGGACGTATGATGTTGCGCCGAATTATGGGAAAAGCGAGTTTTGCCACTATACAAGACCCAACAGGGCGCATTCAGTTGTATGTCACACGAGATGAGTTGCCAACCGATTTTTACAATACGCAATTTAAAAAATGGGATTTAGGCGACATTGTGGGGGCAGAAGGGTACCTGTTTAAAACTAATACAGGTGAGCTTTCCATTCATGTGGAGCACATTGAACTGATTACCAAAGCCCTTCGTCCGTTACCTGATAAGTTTCATGGTTTGCAAGATCAAGAGATGCGTTATCGTCAACGTTACGTTGATTTGATTGTGAATGAAGAGAGCCGTAAGACGTTTGTATTGCGTTCTAAAATTGTTCAGCATGTGCGTAACTTCTTAATTCGTCACAATTTTATGGAAGTTGAGACGCCGATGATGCATGTGATTCCAGGGGGGGCAACCGCCAAACCCTTTAATACGCATCATAATGCCTTGGATATGCCGCTGTATTTGCGTATTGCGCCTGAGTTGTATTTAAAGCGTCTTGTGGTGGGGGGCTTTGAACGTGTGTTTGAAATTAACCGTAGCTTCCGTAATGAAGGGTTATCAACGCGTCATAATCCAGAATTTACCATGGTTGAGTTTTACGCCTCTTACACCGATTACCATCAGTTAATGGACTACACTGAAGAGTTGTTGAAAGAGTTGGCAGAGCTGTCGGTTGGGTCAACCAAAGTCCCTTATCAAGGGCAAGAGTTTGATTTTGGTAAGCCGTTTGCACGGTTAACCATGAAAGAGGCGATTGTTCAATACAATGAAGGTGTTGCCTTAGAACAGTTAGATTCGTTAGACGGAGCGAAGTCAGTCGCGCAATTGCTTAATGTTCATTTTGATGAGGGCTATGGTTTAGGTAAGATTTGGACTGAAATTTTTGAAGAGACGGTTGAAGAAAAATTGATGGATCCAACGTTTATTACAGAGTACCCAGCCGAGGTGTCACCTTTAGCACGTCGTAACGACCAAAATTCATTTATTACCGATCGTTTTGAGCTGTTTATTGGTGGGCGAGAGTTGGCGAATGGCTTTAATGAGTTAAACGATTCGGAAGACCAAGCGGAGCGTTTTAGATCGCAAGTTGCGGCAAAAGATGCGGGGGATGATGAAGCGATGCATTTTGATGAAGATTACATTAAGGCATTAGAGCATGGTATGCCACCAACCGCAGGAGAAGGGATTGGTATTGACCGTTTGGTGATGTTGTTTACCGATTCTGCCTCGATTCGTGATGTGCTTTTATTCCCGCATATGCGCAAATAGTCTAAAAATAGAGGGTGTTTTTGCAATAAAATGGCCTCGTTTTACGGGGCAATTTTATTTGTATCTTCCCCAATTGGCTTTCGATTTGAGATAAAGTGCTTCAACCTTGGCTCTTGCCCAAGGTGTTTTACGTAAAAAAGTTAAGCTGGATTTTAAACTTGGATCGCTTTTAAAGCAGTTGATAGGAATCAGTTCTGCAAGTTGTTCCCAGCCGTAATTTGCTTCGAGTTGCGTCATAATCTCTTTTAACGAAATGCCATGCAAAGGGTCTTTTGGATGGCTTCTTTCGGTGTATTTTGTTGGATCAGTCATTGTGATTTGGGTTCCTGTCTTATCGCTATTCAGCGAGTCGTTATCTTATTTTTAGCTTCTATCCATTGTGCCATATATTGTGTGCTTTTGTGATGATGGTGATTGAGCATTGCGCCAATAAAGAGGGCTTGGCGGTGTGTTTTTAGATGTTGAGTTATTGCATTCAACTGCTTAAATAGAACTTCTTGGCTGTTATGTGGCGCAAGGTAGCGAGATTGTACAATATTAAATCCTGTCTGTTGAGCGGTTGTCCAATGTTGAGAGTCACGGTAAAGGGCTATGGCTGCTTGTGCAAAGGTTTCAGCGGTATTAGAAATTTCCCCCCCCCATTCAGTCTCTCCTGTATTTTTCATAGATTCGGCACCAATGGATGTCGTCACGTTTGGAGTGCCACAAAGCATGGATTCTGCCAATTTACCTTTAATGCCTGCGCCAAAACGTAAGGGGGCGAGGCAAACCTTGGCTTGGCGAATAACGTGCAACGCATCAGGCGCCCAGCCTTTGATTTTAAACCCTTGTTTGTCACTGTGGAGTTGCGTGGCTTTGGGTGGGGGGTAAGCACCATAAATATGAAGATCTGCGTGTGGCAACTGTTGACGAATTTTAGGCCAGATACTCTGCTTTAACCAAAGAACGGCGTCCCAATTTGGATCGTGTCTAAAATTACCAATGGCAATAAAGTGTTGTCGTGCTTCAAAGCTGGGCGTTGCGTGTGGCTGGTAGAGCGTGTTTGAATATAAAAGAGGTAAATAACACAGTTGCTGGCTTGGAACTTGAAATTGTTGTTGCAATAAATTCATCTCAAATTCTGAAATCATCAGGGTGAGATCAGACCGAAAAATAGCGGCCATTTCACGCTTGGCTAAATCGGTTTGTGCCATGTGTGAAAATAGCTGAGATGAATCGTGAAGAGGGAGTTGATTTAAGTCGATGGTTGTTGGGGTCGTTTTTAAATAATTTTTAACCATACTTTGGCGGGTAGCACGTAAAGAGTGCAGGTCTTCTGTGTTTAATACCCGAAGGGTATTGGGGAGCTGTTTTTCAATGCGCCAGCCAAATTGTTCTTCCATCATAAAACGGTCAAAAACAACCATTGTGGGCTGTAGGTCTTGAATAAAATCATCAAAGCAAGCGCTGTTTAGCTTAATTAGGTGTTCTTTAATGCCTAAATGCGTTAAATTGGTTTTATGCTCCCCTTGTTTAGCGGGGCTGGCAAAGGTGATCTGCCAGTTTTGTGCTTGAAACAGTGCAATCAATTGCATCATGCGAGTGCCCGCAGCGGATGAGTCGGGTTCGGGCCATACGTAGCCAATAATTAACAGCTTTTTTACAGACATTTTAAAATTGTTCGCCTTTAGAATAGAGGGGGGGGGATAATAATTGTCTATTTTAATGCTTTATTGTATGTTTAGTTTTTTGAATGTATTAAAATGTTCGTTACTGAATTGAAATAGGGTGTAAGGGGTAAATGACCTGCCTCTTTAACGCGAGCAAAATAAGGTGAGTTTTAGTATGTATTTTAAAAAAATAGTTTTAGTATTAGGGTTGGTTGCAACCGCGTTGCTGTTTACCGCGTGTGATAAAGTTGCAAACAGTGCTAAAAACTTGCAGTCTGACTGGGTTGGGCTGGATCGAAAAGTTGAATTGTATAGCTGCATGACGGGAAAGTTGATTAAGGTCTATCAAGGGGATGTGCGAATGAACCCAGAAGATGCGATGGGAACTTCCATACTTATTGATGGAAAAAAATTACAAACAAATTTATGTTTTGTGATTGCAGAAATTGGTGTGAAGGAAGAGGTTGTACCGAGTCGTCCATAAATAGCTTTTAGAATAACGATCTCCTTTTCCATGAATAAGATGAATATAAAAAATATGATTGAATTTAATAAAATTAAAAACTGGGTAATTAAAGGTTTGTTTGCCGCAGTTTCAGTAATGGTTATGTCGAGTTGTTCAAGTTTTAATGGCATGGCTGAAAGCGTGGGGGCATCGTTGGTGTCTGCTGGAGATGGTTTACAGTCGGCACAGGGAGGTGTTCAAGCCATTCAAGTGAGTGAAGATGTATTTGATTTAATTGAAAAGTATAACGAACCTGTAATGGGCTTTGATAGTTGGGCTATGCGTGTTAAAGCGAAAGAAGTTTGCCATGAAGGCTATATTTATCAGTCTCGCCATGCATTTAGAGAGGGAGAATTTGCTAAAAGTCATGAATCATGTATGGAAGGCGAGTCTTGTCGTTATGCATTAGAGTGGCGCATTCAGTGCAAAAAAGTGCCTTATGAACCATTTAGTTTGTTTGGTAAAACATAGAGATGTTCTGTTGTTGTTCAAAGGTTCTTAAATGGCTACTTTAAAACATTATACATGGCTGATTGTCTTGGGTGTGTTGGCCATTTGGTCTTCGACTCAAATTGCTTTTTGGCCAGAATCAATTCAAGATATTTTGGTTTTTCTTCCTTATATTTCCGTTGCTTTAGGCATTTTTATTGCACTGTGGTTAAATCGAATTCAACCTGTGCTTATTTTATTGAGTTTAGGGTTTTTTAATGCCATTTTACTTTATTTTTCCTCTTCTGCATTTGGACTTGATCTAACAGAAGGGACGCTTTTTCCTGTTTTAAGTGTTTTATTGCCATTGAACATCTTATTATGGATTATGTTGCCTGAAAAAGGCGTTTTGAATAAACGTTTAAATACATTGGTGTTTTTGGTGTTTTTGGTGCAAGCCGCGCTGTTTTACTACTTGCTGGAAGGCGTTCCAGAAGAGTGGTTGATGCTTTTGAGAATTCCCGTGGTTGAAAGCTTTAATGTTATTTTGCTCTCTTTTTCAGCAGGAATCATGTTTTTATTAGCACTCTTATTTATTGTGTTAAAAATGAAAAAATCAAGTTTTAAAAATCTTTATCACGCGGCTTTTGTGGTGCTTATTTTAATGTTAGTTGGCGTGAGTCAGGGGTTTGACGTGAATACCTTGGCTTGGTTTTCAATGTTTTCGGCCATCATTTTGACGCTGTCGATGGTTTTTGAAGCGCATCATATTGCTTATACAGATGAATTAACGGGAATTTTAGGTCGTCGAGCATTAATGGAGCATTTTTTAGGGCTGGGTAAAAAATATGTTGTGGCAATGATTGATATTGATCACTTTAAACGATTTAATGATGACTATGGTCATGATGTTGGGGATGAGGTTTTACGGCGAGTTGCACGGGTACTGGATGACGTAAAAGGGGGAAGTACCTTTCGTTATGGCGGAGAGGAGTTTACGATTGTTTTTGCGAATAAAACCATAAATGAAGTTTTACCTGAGTTAGAGTACATTCGCCGTAAAGTTGAATCGGGAGAGATTGAATTTCGAACAGGTTTGAAATCAATTAAAACCAATGTCACTGTGAGTATGGGAGTAGCACAATCGGATAAAGATTGTAATACGGTTCAAGATGTTTTAAAACTTGCTGATAAAGGTTTGTACGAAGCGAAGCAAGCGGGGCGTAATCAAGTTGTTGTTCGAGACTATTTTCTTTCATCGTCCAAAATAAATCATTATAAAGGTTTAAAAAGTGGCGAATAGTTGTTCCATTTTAGTGGTCAAAGAACAAAGTGATATTGAAATTAAGTTTCAACTCACTTTTTTAGATGGAACGATGATTGAAGAAACCCTTAAGGGGGAAGTGCTTCGTTTTTCTTTAGGAGACGGTACATTTTTACCCAAATTAGAAGAGATGTTAATTGGTTTAGAGTTAGGAACGACTGCAAAATTAACCCTTTCAGCCGAACGTGCGTTTGGGGTTTCGGATCCAGACAATGTGCATACAATGGAACGTACAAGTTTTTCAGAAGAGATGGATTTGAAAGAAGGGTTTGTGCTGGGTTTTCATACCCCCGCTGGGGAAGAGGTACCGGGAACCATTAAATCCATAAATGAAACACAGGTGGTGGTTGATTTTAACCACCCTTTAGCAGATCAAACTATTGTTTTTACAGCAACGATTGTTGCTATTTATAGTTAGTTTTAAAAATTATCCCCCCCCTTTCCTGAATTTTAATCTAAAAAATCTAAAATAGCATCGAGTCCACGGTGGTTGAGTGCGGTTAAGGCTTGTTTTTGAACCGCGGGTTTCGCGTGATAAGCAATGCTAAGTCCTGCTTCGTTCATCATTAATAGATCATTGGCACCGTCGCCTACGGCAATGACTTGATGTGGTTTAATCTGTAAGGTTTGGCAAAGTTCGTGTAAAAAATCTGCTTTGGCTTGCGCATCAATAATGTTTCCAACTACGTTTCCTGTGAGTTTATGGTTATTCTCTTCGAGGACATTGGCGCGCGCATAGTCTAAATTAAGTTGCTTTTTTAAACGCTCTGTAAAAAAGGTGAATCCACCAGACACCAGTGCAAATGAGATTTTTTTGGCTTTTAACCCTGCAATCCATGTTTCAGCCCCTAGGTTTAAGGTTAATCGTTCATCAAATACATGCTGAAGTGCCTTGGTATCGAGTCCTGTGAGTAATTTGACACGTTGAATTAAAGAGCCTTTAAAATCTAACTCACCTTGCATGGCGGCTTCTGTAATGGCCGAAACCTCTGCTTTTACATTGATAAAGTCGGCAATTTCATCAATGCATTCAATGGAAATGAGTGTTGAATCCATATCGCTAATGAGTAGTTTTATTTCTTTGGGGTTAAAGCTTTCAGGCAAAAGATTAATGTCTAACTGGGTCTCTTCTGATATTGCCATTAAGCTTTGTGCCGTTGGTACATTTGAGAGTGTTACACGGAAATGTTGGTTGAGCTGAACAGGCGTACCCCACGCTTCTTGAATAATTTGTTGTTGCTGTGTGCTCAGAGTATTGCTGTGGATTAAAATGGTTGCCATATAAATGCCTATTGAATTTAGTCGTTGTCTTTGACCGCAATAATTTTGGTTTTGCCAATCGTATCTTGCAGCAGTTGTTTTTTGGCGGTAAACAAACCCACCCAGCCAATCCAAAAAAGAAGAGCAGTGAGTACAAATCTTAGGTTTGCATTGTATCGAGTGAGCAGATAACCGTCTTCTCGAACCAGTTGCAATCGCCATGTTTTTAGCCCTGGAGTTTGTCCTGCCTTAACCCAGAAGTGGGTGAGGTACATGTAAGTCACGCCAATTAAATAAATTTGGAAGGCGAGTAGTGTTAAAGGCTTTTTATCAAAGCCTTCGCCTTGCCAAAGCACAAAGGGGATGCTTGCAACAAACCAGATGGCACACAGGAGCAGTAGGTCGTACAAAAAAGCAAAAATAATTTTTAATTCGTTCATAGAGCTTACCGCTTATAATTCTATCTGGGGATTCGGGTTTATTATGTGTTTTTAGATTGGTTGAAAGGGCTGTTATTGTACACGTTCGTCTATTTTTGAGGGATTAAAATTAATGAATTTATTATCTGATAGTTTAACATTGCCATTTATTGTGGGTGGCTGGTTGTTCTTTATCCTCAGTTTTATTTGGGCATTTAAAACCGCACCTTGGCATAAGGTAAATGGTGATCGAGGGGCGCAAAATGTCTGGTTGGGTGCAACAGTTTTGGTCTTTTTGTTATGGCAGCTGGGGGCAAGTTTAGGCGGCGGATTAACCTTTCATTTTTTAATGATGACGTTGCTTACCTTAATGTTTGGCGCACAGTTTGCCCTGTTGTCTATGTCATTAGCGTTATTGGGGGTTACCTTTGAAAGTGGGCTAGGCGGGCTTTCCTTTGGATTGAATGCCCTGTTAATGGGTTTAATTCCAATTGGCGTTACCATGGCTTTATTAAAGTTTTCTAAAGCTTATTTAGAGCTTAACTTTTTTGTGTATGTCTTTTTTAATGCTTTCTTTGCCAGTGCCGTAGGGGTGGTTGTCTCTTTAGGCTTGGGTGCATGGGTTTTGTGGGTAACAGATACCTATACTTTGGATGTGCTAAAACAGTCGTTTATTCCGTTTATTCCTCTGATGTCCACCCCCGAAGGGTTTTTAAATGGATTTTTAATTGCAGGGCTGTTGATTTTTAAACCCGAATGGGTGAGTACGTTTGATGGCAGAGTATTTGTTAAAAAATAAAGGAGAGTGGACTGCATGAGTCAAAAAGAGCATTGGGAAAATGTGTATCAAGCGAACTCTGCACAGGAAGTTAGCTGGTATCAAGAGAAAGCGACGGTTTCATTATCCATTGTTCAGGCTCTGAAATTAAGAAAAGAGTCGCGAATTATTGATGTCGGTGGTGGAGCCTCAACTTTTGTAGATGGTTTGTTATTGGCTAGATTTGAAGATATTTGTGTATTGGATTTGTCTTCTCATGCGCTTGACATTGCAAAACGTCGGTTGGGAGGGTGTGCAACTAAAGTCTGCTGGTTGGTCGAGGATATTACATTATTGGAGCCTAAAAAAAGGTATGATTTTTGGCATGATCGAGCGGTGTTTCATTTTTTGACCCAAAATAAAGACCGAGCTAAATATAAAGAAGTGTTGAACTCTTCGGTCAGGCTAGGCGGTTATGTCATGATTGCGGCATTTTCGATAGGAGGGCCTGAGCAGTGCAGTGGTTTGAATATTGTTCAGTATGATGTGGATGCCATAAAAAAAGAGCTAGGCGTCGAATTTCAGTTGATGGATGAAAGGATTGAAAGGCATGTGACGCCCAGTGGAAAGGAGCAATTGTTTCGTTATTTTGTATTTCAAAAAATCTAAAAAAGATGTAGACGGCTGACTCAAAGGATTCAATGCCTTGAGCGAATCAAGGCACTGAAGGGTATTGCGTTTATTTTTCCCAAGTGGCTTTTAGACCCACCGCATCTTCACGTTGTGCAATTTCAGCTCTAGCGATTTTAAGCGCTTCTTGAGCCGCTTGTAATGCACCCGCTTGATCGCCTTTGCTTTTGGCTTCTTCAGCTTGCGCTAGGTAGTGTTCAACATAACTGGTTTTCATTTTTTTCTGTTTCCAAACATACCCTGTTTCAGCAGCATTTGCATGAAGCGATTTAGCTTGTGACACAATGTCTGCATAAGATGTTGGCTTGGCTTGATTTGTATTATTACAACCGACCAGCGTGGCTGCGACGAAAATGGTGGCACTGATTAAAAGTTTTTTCATGAGTGATCCTCTTGTTAAACGAATATTTTTGGGTTTTCGTGTACTTTGTATACGTTATTAAGTTTACCCCAGTCCTGTCAATCTTTATAATAGCCGATATTAAATGAAAAACACGGTGTTTTTTAGTGGTTTTCGTGTTTTTTGACAGGTAACTTTTTGATAATAAACAGAATGCTGTTTATTGTTGGTGCTAGTGAATTATTTTTTTAAAAATAACTGATTAGCCTATAAGACTTTATATAGGTATAAAAATGAGAATTTTGCAAGATGCTTTAACGTTTGATGACGTTTTATTAGTTCCAGCACACTCAACAGTGTTGCCCAAAGATGTGTTGTTAACAACACAGCTAACAAAAGAAATTACATTAAATATTCCATTTTTATCGGCCGCAATGGATACCGTAACGGAAGCGCGTTTGGCTATTTCGATGGCGCAAGAGGGCGGAATTGGAATTATCCATAAAAACATGACGGTGGAAGAGCAAGCGCATGTGGTCAGTAAAGTTAAAAAATATGAGCACGGTGTTATTTTAGACCCTGTTACCGTACAGGTTACTGATACGGTTGAAGAGGTGGTCAGAGTCACCAAACTTAATCGTATTTCAAGTGCCCCTGTTATGGATGGCGATGATTTAGTTGGCATTGTCACTACACGAGATATTCGCTTTGTGACGGATCTTTCTCAGTCGGTGGTTAAAATCATGACACCCAAAGGGAAGTTGGTGACGGTGAAAGAGAAAGAGAAGCGTGAAGTGGTTTTAGACTTACTGCACGAGCACCGTATTGAGCGAGTATTGGTGGTGAGTGATGATTTTAAGTTAAAAGGCATGATTACCGTATCGGATATGATGAAATCATCCGATCATCCAAACGCCTGTAAAGATGAAGAAGGTCGTTTACGTGTGGGTGCGGCGGTTGGTACCGGTGTGGAAACTGAGCAACGTGTGGATGCGTTAGTCAAAGCAGGCGTGGATGTGATTATTGTCGATACTGCGCACGGTCACTCTCAGGGCGTATTGGATCGTGTGGCATGGGTCAAACAGAATTATCCGAAGCTGCAAGTTATTGGGGGCAATATCGCAACGGGTGAAGCGGCGCTTGATTTGGTTAAAGCAGGAGCAGACGGCGTGAAGGTCGGAATTGGTCCAGGCTCTATTTGTACCACGCGTATTGTTGCAGGGGTGGGGGTTCCACAAATTACCGCGATCTCTAATGTGGCAAAAGCCTTGGAAGGAACAGGCGTTCCATTGATTGCCGATGGGGGATTACGTTTTTCAGGAGATGTGGCGAAGGCTTTGGTCGCAGGTGCATCCTCTTGCATGATTGGCAGCATGTTTGCTGGCACAGAAGAGTCGCCAGGTGAAATTGAATACTACCAAGGTCGAGCGTATAAATCATACCGTGGCATGGGTTCGTTAGGCGCAATGGCGCAACCTACGGGATCGAGTGATCGTTATTTTCAAACGAGTAATGCCGAAGATAAGCTCGTTCCCGAAGGGATTGAAGGTCGAGTCTCTTATAAAGGGCCATTAGCCCCCATTATTCATCAGTTAGTGGGGGGCGTTCGTGCGAGTATGGGCTATACCGGTTGTAAAGACATTTCGACGATGAACACTAAACCTTCTTTTGTTAAAATTTCGTCCGCAGGAATGGCTGAAAGTCATGTGCATGATGTGACCATTACCAAAGAATCACCGAACTACCGTACTTAACAGGTAACGACTCTTTTAAAGGCTTAGTTTTAAACCTTTGCTCCCTCTATTTTTCAATTTTGGAACCGCTATGACACAAGCCAATATTCATGACCACCGAATTCTCATTTTAGATTTTGGGTCTCAATACACACAACTCATTGCACGTCGTATTCGTGAAATAGGCGTGTATTGCGAAGTAGAGCCTTGGGATATTGAGGACAAAGATGTAAAAGAGTTTGGCGCACGCGCCATTATCTTATCGGGAGGGCCTGAAACCGTGATTGGCGATGATGCCCCCGTTGCGCCCGCAGTGGTGTTTGAGTTAGGCGTACCTGTATTAGGTATTTGTTACGGTATGCAAACCATGGCGCAGCAGTTGGGCGGCAAGGTCATCAGTGCGAATGAACATGAATATGGCTACGCGCAAGTTCGTGCACATGGTCATACCCAATTTTTAAAAGAGATTGAAGATGATGTAACCCCTGAGGGTTATGGCATGTTAGATGTTTGGATGTCGCACGGTGATCGAGTGGATGCAATGCCAGCGGGTTTTAAGCTCATGGCAAGCACGCCAAGCTGTCCTGTTGCGGGCATGGCGAATGAAGAGAAGCATTTTTACGGCATTCAATTTCATCCAGAAGTGACGCATACCAAACAAGGTTTGCGCATGATTGAGCGTTTTGTGGTGACCATTGCGGGTTGTGAAAAACTTTGGACGACTGAAAATATTATTGAAGACAGCATTAAGCGTGTTCGGGAGCAAGTGGGAACCGATCAGGTGATGCTGGGGCTTTCGGGCGGTGTCGATTCTTCGGTGGTGGCGGCACTGTTACACAAAGCCATTGGTGATCAGCTCACCTGTGTCTTTGTTGATCATGGCTTATTGCGCTATAAAGAGGGCGATCAAGTGATGGCCATGTTTGCTGAAAATATGGGCATTAAAGTGATCCGAGCCAATGTGCAAGATCGTTTTATGGCCGCGTTAGCGGGTGAAACTGATCCTGAGAAAAAGCGTAAAATCATAGGCCATGAATTTATTGACGTGTTCGATGCTGAATCGACCAAGCTTAAAGGCGTTAAATGGTTGGCACAAGGCACGATTTATCCTGATGTGATTGAATCAGCAGGTTCTAAAACAGGTAAAGCCAAAGTGATTAAGTCGCACCATAATGTGGGAGGATTGCCTGATGATATGGATATGTCGCTCATTGAGCCACTGCGTGAGCTGTTTAAAGATGAGGTGCGTAAATTAGGCGTTGCATTAGGTTTGCCCGCTAAAATGGTCTACCGCCACCCGTTTCCAGGGCCAGGGTTGGGTGTTCGAATTTTAGGCGAAGTTAAAAAAGAGTTTGCGGATATTCTTAGACTGGCAGACCACATCTATATTGAAGAGCTTGAAAAATGGGATTTGTACGATAAAACATCGCAAGCCTTTACGGTGTTCTTGCCTGTTAAATCGGTCGGCGTGGTGGGCGATGCGCGACGTTATGATTACGTGGTGGCACTGCGTGCCGTAGAAACCATAGACTTTATGACGGCACGTTGGGCGCATTTACCGTATGATTTTTTAGAGCATGTGTCGGGTCGTATCATTAATGAAATTCCTCGCATTTCACGTGTGACCTACGATATTTCGAGTAAACCGCCCGCAACCATTGAGTGGGAATAGTTTTCAAAAGGCTTTCATCATGAAAGCCTTTTTTATTTGAAGAATAGAATTAAAGTTTGGCGAATGTGAAAGAGACAAAAATTCCCCCCCTCCATGGATTAAGTGATTCAGAAATAGATGCGTATTGGATGCAACACGCATATTCCCTTGCCGAAAAAACGGCACAGCAAGGCGAAGTGCCAGTGGGAGCCGTATTGGTGTTAGATAATCAATTAATTGCCGAAGGTTGGAACCGCTCCATTCAAGCGCATGACCCAACCGCACATGCTGAAATTATGGCATTAAAGAGGGGGGGGGATAAAATTAAAAACTACCGCCTTGTCAATGCAACCCTATATGTCACCCTAGAACCTTGCCCAATGTGTGCAGGGGCATTGGTGCATGCACGAATCAAACGATTGGTTTATGGTGCGTTGGATTGTAAAACGGGAGCGGCGGGTTCTGTTTTTAATTTAGTGGATAATGTCAAGTTAAATCATCAAGTTGAGGTGTGTTCAGGTGTTTTGGGGGAGGAATGCGCTCACCAGATAAGTAGTTTTTTTAAGGCGCGTCGTAGTATTCATAAAGCGAATAAACAAGCATGTAAAAAAACAGCTAAATGAGTCTTGCCACACGTTTGAAACAATGCGAATATAGCTTGGTCAGTTTAAAGTCATACAAGGACAAACGAACTTCATTATGCAAATAAGCGTAGACCCTGCGGAAGGCATTACCACCATAAAAATTTTGCCAGGTGAATTTTATGTCTCACAAAAAGATGAACGTATTGAGACCGTATTAGGCTCTTGTATTTCAGCGTGTGTTAGAGACCCCATTGCAGGAGTGGGTGGCATGAATCATTTTATGTTGCCGGTTAATAAAAATACGCAAGATTCTGAGTTATCGGACGCAAACCGATATGGTAATTTTGCGATGGAAAATTTGGTGAACGCATTGTTAGCCATGGGCGCTAAACGAGACCGGTTAGAGTTTAAACTGTTTGGTGGTGGGCGAATTATGAGTTCAATGACAAATATCGGTTGGTACAACATTGGCTTTGCATTTGACTATATTTATACCGAAGGCTTTAAAATTGTCTCGCAAGACATTGGTGATATTTACCCGCGTAAAGTGTTGTATTACCCGTTAAGCGGACGCGTACGTGTTAGACGTTTAAATGCCATGCACAATGAAACACTTGTTGAAGAAGAAAACCGCTACATTAATACGATTGAATCGAAGCCTGTTGGAGGCGACGTAGAACTTTTTTAAGGATGAATGCTATGGATATGATGGAAACTTTTCGCCAAACTTACCTTGAAGAAAGCTTTGAGGGCTTGGATTTGATGGAAACAGGCTTGTTAAATCTGCCGCCAGGTGTTCCCGATAATGAAAAAATTAATGAAATATTTCGTGCCGCACACTCCATAAAAGGCGGGAGTGGTACGTTTGGATTTAGCGAAATTGCTGGATTTACCCATGTATTAGAAACGCTGTTGGATGAGATGCGTGACGGTCGTCGTGAAGTGACACAAGAATCCATTGATGCCATGTTGGCGGCGGTCGATATTTTAAGAGACATGCTCACCAAATTGCAAAATCACGAACCCATTGATGAAGCGCGTGCCGCAGAAGTTCAAAACCAAATGGAAGTGATTTTAGGCAGTGCAGAAGCCGAGGGGGGGGGAGGAAATTCTGAAGAGGTTGAAGTCGTCGCAACAGGCGGAGATTGGATGATTCAAATTTTACCTGAAAAAGAATTACTGCAAACAGGTAATGAGCCGCTTCGTATTTTTCGTGAACTTGAAACCTTGGGTGATTTAATCGTTAAGGTTGGCTTAGACAATTTACCAGACTTAGCCACGTTTGATCCCGAATCGTTATACATTAAATGGGAGTTAACCTTGTCAGGTGACTCCGTGACTGAAGATGCCATTAAAGAAGTCTTTGAGTGGATTGATGGCGATGGGGCAGAGATTATTATTACCGCCCCTGCCGTAGCAGAAAAACCCGTTATGGAATCCGTACCTGAACCCATTAAAGATGAGGATAAGCCTCCTGAAACACCCGCAATAAAAGTAAAAGCACCTAAAAAAGCAAAAAAAGCCGCCGCTGCGCCGGCTGCTAAGGCCGCACCAAAGCAAGAAGGCTCTATTCGTGTTGATTTGAGTAAAATTGATCAAATGGTAAACTTAGTGGGCGAGCTTGTCATAACCCAATCCATGCTAAGTCAATTTGGTGAGTACGCTGAAGAGGCCAGTGACAATAATGCCGAAGGTGATTTTAGCTGGGTGGATAAGCTTAAAGAGGGCTTAACCCATCTTGAGCGTCATACTCGAGAGCTTCAAGAGAGTGTGATGAACATTCGAATGTTGCCCGTGAGCTTTGCCTTTAATCGAATGCCTAGAATAGTGCACGATGTTAGCCAAAAGCTAGGTAAAGATATTGACCTTGTTATGGACGGCGAAGGAACCGAGTTGGATAAAACCATGCTGGAGCAGTTAACCGATCCTTTGGTGCACATTGTACGTAACTCAATTGATCACGGCATTGAAATACCTGATGTTCGTATTGCGGCGGGCAAGCCTGCTATGGGTACGGTTAAAATGGCCGCCTTTCATCAAGGGGGCAATATTATGATTCAGATCACAGATGATGGGGCAGGAATTAATCATGAAGTGATTGAAGCCAAAGCGATTGAAAAAGGCGTGATTGAAGAGGATCACAATTTAACTCGAGATGAAATTATAAACTTAATTTTTCACGCAGGTTTTTCAACAGCGGATGTGGTGAGTGATATTTCGGGCCGTGGCGTTGGAATGGATGTTGTGCGCCGTAATATTAAAGGCTTAGGTGGCTCAGTGGATGTGAAAACTAAGCTCGGTGAAGGCAGTGTTTTTACCATTAGCTTACCGCTCACACTGGCAATTTTAGACGGACAACTCTGTACAGTGGGCAGTCAGACCTTTGTATTCCCTCTGTTATCTATTATTGAATCCATTCAGGTTGACCCCGCGTTAGTGAAAGGTGTGCCTGGTGAAAGAGAGTTATATAAATTGCGAGACAGCTATATTCCCGTGATTCGATTGCATAAAAAACTGGGTGTGGAGGATGCCAAAAAAGATTTGTCTGATGGGTTACTGGTGGTGGTTGAATCCTCTGGACAACGCGCAGGAATTTTTGTGGATGACTTGTTGGGTCAACAGCAAGTGGTTATTAAAAGTTTAGAAAATAACTTTATGAAAATCGCAGGCGTGGCGGGTGCGACCATTTTAGGAGACGGTTCAGTGTCGCTTATTTTGGATGTTATGGAAACCGTTTCGAGTCATAAGTCACCCGTACCCGCTTCTTTAAATGCCGCTTAATTTGATAGGACAGTAAATATGGACAACCAAGAGTTAGCTTTAGGGGCTAAAGAAGTTCAAGAAACCATCTTGATGTTAAATTTATCGGTGGCTCAAATTGAGTTGTCGATTTCTGACGGTGATAACTCGGTCAATACCTTAATTGATTCGTTTGCATTTATGTCCGAGCACATTCAGCAAATTCAAGCCAGCAGTCAACAAATTGCCGACTTAGCCAATGATGAAAGCGAAGGTGGCATTAATGAACATCAATCATTACTGGTCAATGAAGCGTCGGAACTGTCGTTAAAAATGCAGCAGGCGGTGATTGCCTTTCAATTTTACGATAAATTAAGCCAGCGCTTAGAGCACGTCTCTCGGGGGCTATCGGCTTTGGCAGAGATCGTGTCGCATGAAATGCATGTAAAAGACGAGGCGCAGTGGGAACGTTTTAAAGCCACAGTTCGTAAAGGCACGACCATGCGAGAAGAGGAAGAACTGTTTGAGCTAATTTTTGACATGAATATGCCCGTAAATGAAGCCATTGCCGTTATGAAAGAGCGTATGCGAGAACGAATGAATGAAGAAGAGAGCGCGGATGATGATATTGATTTCTTTTAATCATTGACCTTTTCTTTTAACGAATGTAAAAGCACAGAACTTTCTGTGTTTTTTTTTGGTTTAAAGCCTTGAAAAAGAAAGGCTCGTCCCTATAGATTAGGCAGTTAATCATTTTAATTTTACCAATGGAGAGTCTCGAATGAGTACAACAGAAACCCATGCGTTTCAAACGGAAGTGAATCAGCTATTAAAGCTAATGATTCATGCGCTATATTCAAATAAAGAAATTTTTTTACGTGAGTTAGTCTCTAATGCATCCGATGCGTTAGATAAGTTACGTTTTGAAGCGGTCTCTAATGATGCCTTAACCGAAGGGGAAGAGGAACTTTACATCCAAGTAGAGTTTGATAAAGAGAGCCGTACGGTGACGATTTCGGATAATGGGATTGGAATGACGCGTGATGAAGTGATTGCCAATATTGGAACGATTGCCAACTCAGGAACCAAAAAGTTTTTAGAGAATATGACGGGCGATCAAGCCAAAGATTCTCATTTGATTGGTCAGTTTGGGGTTGGATTCTATTCCTCTTTTATCGTTGCGGACGAAGTAACCCTCGTTACCCGTAAAGCGGGTACGCCTGTTAATGAAGCCACAAAATGGATCTCTCAAGGTGAAGGCGAATTTACCTTAGAAACCGTTGAAAAAACGCAAAAAGGCACCGAAATTACCCTGCATATCAAAGAAGATATGAGTGAGTTTTTAGAAGAGACGCGTTTAAAAAATATCATCACAACGTATTCCGATCATATTAGCTTTCCGATCAAAATGCCCGCATCGGAATGGGACGAAGAAGCCAAAGAGCAAAAGCCAACAGGTGAGTTTGAGCAAGTGAACAAAGCCACGGCACTTTGGACGCAGTCTAAATCGGACTTAAGTGAGGAAGATTATAAAAACTTCTATCAAACGTTAACGCACGATTTTGAAGAACCACTTTCTCACTTGCATAACAAAGTAGAAGGAACGCTGGAATACACCTCTTTGTTGTATATTCCTAAAAAAGCCCCATTTGATTTGTATGAACGTGATCGCCGTTATGGCTTAAAACTGTATGTAAAACGTGTTTTTATTATGGATGATGCAGAACAGTTAATGCCATCTTACCTACGTTTTATTAAGGGGGTGATTGATTCCGCAGATTTACCCTTGAACGTATCGCGTGAAATTTTACAAAGCAATAAAGTGGTGGATAAAATTCGTGCCGCCTCCGTTAAGCGTATTTTAACGGAGCTTGCCAAGATGGCAAAAGCGGATGATAAAGAAAACTACAACCTGTTTTGGGATCAATTTGGTCAAGTCATGAAAGAGGGCTTGGTTGAAGATTTTGCCAATAAAGACAAAATTGCCAAACTGGTTCGTTTTGCTTCAACGCACGATGAAAGCACCGAAGAGCAACGTGTGTCATTTGAACAGTACGTTGACCGCATGAAACCAGATCAAGAAGCCATTTACTATATTGTGGCGGATACGCATGCGGCGGCAAAAGGCAGTCCACATCTTGAAATGTTCCGTAAAAAAGGCATTGAGGTGATTTTACTGTCCGACCGCATTGATGAGTGGTTGGTGTCTCACTTAACCGATTTTGAAGGTAAAGCACTTAAGTCCATTACCTCAGCCGATTTAAAAGAGTTTGAAGACGAGGCCGAAAAAGACCTGTCTGAAGATGAAAAGAAAACACGTGATGATTTAGTAGGTCGTATTAAAAGTGCAATTGACGAGTCGGTTTCCGATGTTCGCATGACCACTCGTTTAACCGATTCACCTGCGTGTGTTGTGAGTGCCGAGGGCGATATGTCAGCACACATGGTTCGAATGATGGAGCAGATGGGGCAATCGATTCCAAAGCAAAAGCCTGTTTTAGAATTAAACCCAGATCATGCGCTGGTTAAAAAGCTAGAAAGCATTAAAAATGATGAAAAGTTAAAAGAGTGGTCGTTGTTCTTACTAGAGCAAGCTCAATTAGCCGAAGGCGATACGTTGGAGAATCCAGCGGACTTTATTAAGCGTATGAATGCATTATTAAGTGAGTCTCTTTAAAAACCATTAAATTTAATACGATTTAAACTAAAAACCCCAAATAGCCGAATATGGTTATTTGGGGTTTTTTCGTTTTAGAGCAACGTCTTACACTAAAATGTGGCACAATAGCGCCCATTCATTCCCCCTAATAATTGAGCAGGAAAATATTTTGATTTCAACCGCAAACATTACCATGCAGTTTGGTGAAAAACCCCTTTTTGAAAACATCTCCGTTAAATTTGGAGAAGGCAAACGTTACGGCCTAATTGGCGCCAATGGCTGTGGTAAGTCCACTTTTATGAAAATATTAGGTGGCGATTTAGAACAAACCAATGGTGTGGTAAGTATTGATGAAAATGAACGTGTTGGAAAATTAAAGCAAGACCAATTTGCTTACGAAGAGTACAGTGTGATTGATACTGTCATTATGGGGCAAGCGGAGTTGTGGGAAGTAAAGCGTGAGCGTGATCGTATTTACAGTTTACCCGCCATGTCCGAAACAGAGGGGATGCTTGTTGCCGACCTAGAGATTCAATTTGGAGAAATGGACGGCTACACCGCTGAATCTCGTGCAGGAGAGTTGCTAATGGGGTTAGAAATTCCTGTTGAGCAACATTATGGCCCTATGAGTGAAGTTGCTCCGGGATGGAAATTACGCGTTTTATTGGCGCAAGCACTGTTTTCAGACCCTGATATTTTATTGCTTGATGAGCCAACTAACAACTTGGATATTAATACCATTCGCTGGTTAGAGTCGGTATTAAATGAGCGTAAAAGTACCATGATTATTATTTCGCATGACAGACACTTCTTAAACAGTGTGTGTACGCACATGGCTGATTTAGATTACGGTGAGTTGCGTCTGTATCCAGGAAATTACGATCAATACATGACTGCAGCGGCAATGATTCAAGATCAACTTCACTCAGACAATGCCAAAAAACAGACTAAAATTAATGAGCTTAAAAGTTTTGTGAGTCGTTTTTCGGCCAATGCATCGAAGGCCAAGCAAGCAACTTCTCGTGCTAAATTATTGGATAAAATTGAGTTAACAGAAGTCAAAGCTTCTAGCCGAGTCAATCCTTATATTCGTTTTGAGCAAGACAAAAAGCTGTTTAGAACAGCGTTAGAAATTGAGAAACTGAATAAAACTTATTCCGATAATGAAGGCGAGAACAACGTTGTTTTAACCGACATTAATCTGATGTTAGAAGTGGCTGAACGTTTGGCGGTCATCGGCCCCAATGGATCTGGTAAAACGACGTTTTTAAAATGTTTAATGGGGGATACCGATCTGACTTCTGGCACAATTAAGTGGTCTGAAAATATCAAATTAGGCTATTACGCACAAGACCATGCCGCCGATTTTGAAGAGGACATGACGCTGATTGATTGGATGGGACAATGGAAGCAAGAAGGGGATGATGAACAAACCTTACGTGCTGTACTTGGACGTTTATTATTCTCTCAAAAAGACATTGATAAGTCCGTTAAGGTGCTGTCTGGAGGTGAACAAGGCCGTATGCTATTTGGCAAACTCATGTTACAAAAACCCAATGTACTGATTATGGATGAGCCGACTAATCACTTGGATATGGAGTCCATTGAATCACTCAATCAAGCGATGGTCGATTTTCCTGGCACCATTATTTTTGTATCACACGACAGAGAGTTTGTTTCATCGCTGGCAACACGCATACTGGTCTTAAGTGAAGACGATCATCTTGATTTTAGAGGTGGTTATGAGTCTTATCTGTCTACATTAGCGAATTGATTGTTTATTGCTCGCTTGGATGATAATAGGGGGGGGAATTTTTTTATCCCCCCCCCCTATTTTTTTAAATTTCAATGCGATGGTGCGGTGAATTTGAACAGATTACAACGATAAAGCATCGATAAAAGGCACAAAAAAAAGGGAAAGATCAAAATGATCTTTCCCTTTTTTTAGGTTTCAATGTGAATTACATCACATTGAAAGGCAAAATCTTAGCTTAAAGTGCTACGATGTTTTCTGCCTGTGGTCCTTTTTGACCTTGAGTTACAGTGAACTCAACTTTTTGACCTTCAACGAGTGTTTTGAAACCAGAACCTGTGATTGCGCTGAAATGTGCAAAAACATCAGGGCCAGACTCTTGCTCGATGAAACCAAAACCTTTTGACTCGTTAAACCATTTTACTGTACCAGTAGTAGTAGACATAATTAGATATCCTATCTTTTTTCATTAGTAATTATTAAAAGTTTTCTTAAACTATTTAAGAAAACCGTAGGGGCTGAAATGTGTTGCGATTACTTATGAGTAACAGGATCGATCACTAAAACTAGTACATCGAATTGTGCATAAATATAAAACCGAAATTTCAAGCTCGAAAATGATTCTATAGTAATTTAAGGGAATGTCAAAGAGAATTTTGGTTATTTATTTGATTTAAAAATAGTAGAGCAATAGTATGACAATATTTAGGGGTATTAGGCGGTTTAACCTTTTATATTCAAGGGTATTAAATTTTGTGATAGGGTTATATGTGGTTGGTTTTGGCGTTATGCTTCCTACCTATTGAGTACGAAAAACAACTAAATATTAGTCTGTGCTTCTATGTGTGACTTTGGGTTCTAAGTGTTATATTTATTTATCCTTAGCTGGTGACGTTGTGTTTTGTGTATTGGTTTGAGTCATTTCCTGCTCTTTTTCACGATCTGCTTTAGAAATATAAGCATTTTTATTTTTGGGCTGTTTTTTAGCTTGTGCTTGCTTGGCTTTTTTGAGTAGTTTTTTAATTATTTTTTTACGACGGTTCATAGTACTGTGCTTTTGGTTATGGGTAATGAGTTGAATATTGTATCAATAATTGACATTTTGATTAAAAAATCATGAACATAAACTGGTATCGTGTAAAATTTAGCCTTTATTTTTTACTTGGAGCAAACTGTAATGGGCAGAGCTTATCAAAACCGCAAAGAATCCATGGCAAAAACCGCTGACGCAAAAACCAAAGTGTATGGTAAATATGGCCGTGAAATTTATGTCTGTGCTAAGTCAGGTGGAACCGATCCTGAAGGGAATTTAGCCTTACGTGGTTTGATTGAGCGTGCAAAAAAGAGCCAAGTACCCACGCATGTGATTGATAAAGCCATTGCAAAAGCCGCAGGAGGGGGGGGGGAAGATTTTGCGCTGGCTCGTTATGAAGGCTATGGTCCAGGCAATACCATGGTGATTATTGACTGTTTAACCGATAACCCTAATAGAACATTTGGGGATGTACGTCACTGTTTTACCAAGGCAAAATGTAAGATAGGCACGCAGGGAAGCGTAAGCCATATGTTTGATCATTCGGCCATTTTAGTTTTTAAAGGCGATGAAGAGCAAGCATTAGAGGCTTTAATGATGGCGGACGTTGATGTATCTGATATTGAAAGTGATGACGATATGGTCACCGTATTTGCGCCCCATACTGAATACGGTAAAGCCAAAAAAGCCTTGTCCGATGCATTTGAAGACATTATCTTTGAAGTGGATGAGATTCAATTTGTGCCTAAAATAAGCACCCAAATTTCAGGCGAAGCCTTAGAGAGCTTTAATCAGTTTTTAGACTATTTAGATGATTTAGATGATGTGCAAAAAATCTATTACGATGCTGAGTTTTAATGCGCTATCGCGTCTAAGTTGAGTTTGTTATTTTGTAAGAAGCCAAGAGAGTCCCTCTTGGCTTTTTTGGTTTTAGAAACGGAGTTTATGAAGTTTGAAGTACCGTCCAAGGTATTTCACATTCGCCTGAGGCAGTGGCAATGTAGGCCGAATCGCCAGTGATGGTCACGGAGCAATCCATTCCGCGTTCGATAAAAGAGGCGAGTGTTTGCATGTCCTTCCATGCAAATTGGTAGATCGTTGCGTTGAGTGTTTGCAACTTATTTTTATTTTGCTCCCACCAAATATCCGATTTATTGTTAAACGTATAGACTTTTACCGCTTGCGCTTGTCGCGTGGATTTTTTGACACGCTCAAAGGCGGGTTCTCCAATGTCAATCCATAACAACAGTTGGTCGTCTAAGCTACGCACCCATAAATCTGGTTCTTCAATCGCGCTTAACCCTTTGGTAAACGTTAGTTGCTCTTGTGCATTTAAGCAAAAAGCCAACACACGCATCATCATGCGTTCGGTGTTTTCAGAGGGGTGTTGTGCAACGGTTAAATTGAGTGAGTCGTAATAGTTGCGGTTTAGATCCGACAGCGCAATGTTGAATTTATAGATGGTTGGTTTTAATGCCACGAAGATCAGCCTTATATCGGAATGATGAAATTGAGGCTATTGTAAAGGGTTTGTGAGGAGCGAGAGAGGAATATCGAAGAATAGGGGGGGAGAAAAACTTAAAGGCTTTATCCTAGGCAGGAATAAAGCCTTGGACAATGCCTCTAGTTGGAGAGCCCTAATGCATTAGAGATGCCTTTTCCATACAAAGGATCGGCTTTTAGACAGTTGGCAGTGTGGCGTTTTTGTACTTCAATACTCGCACCACCAACCGACCGAGCGGTATTTTCAAATAGTACCTGTTGCTGCTCGGCATTCATCAATCTAAAGAGATCACCTGCTTGGGTGTAGTAGTCGTTATCATCTTCGCGATGATCCCAATGGTCGGCAGAGCCAAATAAGTCCAATGGCGGTTCTTTATGCTCTGGCTGTTCTTGCCACTCGCCTAGACTATTTGGTTCATAGCCTTTAGTGCTGCCAAAATTACCATCCACACGCATGGCGCCATCACGGTGATAGCTATGGTAGGGGCATTTAGGTGCGTTCACTGGAATTTGAGCATGATTAACCCCCAATCGGTAACGCTGGGCATCACCGTAAGAGAATAGGCGACCTTGCAGCATTTTATCGGGAGAGAAGGCGATGCCTGGCACGATACTGGCGGGATTAAAAGCGGCCTGTTCTACGTCTGCATGGTAATTTTCTGGATTGCGATTCAGTTCAATCACGCCTACGTCGATTAGAGGGTAGTCTTTATGTGACCAAACTTTGGTGAGGTCAAAAGGATGAAAGCGGTAGTCTTGTGCATCGGCTTCGGGCATGACTTGTATTTTAAAGTCCCAGCGTGGGTGTTGGCCGTTTTCAATGCTTTCATACAGATCTTTTTGATGACTCTCGCGATCTTTTCCAATTAAGGTTTCGGCCTCTTCATCGGTTAAGTTTTCAATGCCTTGTTGGGTTTTAAAGTGAAACTTAACCCAAAAACGTTCATTATCGGCATTAATAAAGCTAAAGGTGTGGCTACCAAACCCATGCATGTGGCGGTAGGTTTTTGGGTTGCCGCGATCGCTCATTAATATAGTGACTTGGTGTAAGGCTTCGGGCAGTAGCGTCCAAAAATCCCAGTTATTTTGGGCACTGCGCATATTGGTACGAGGGTCACGTTTAACGGCATGGTTTAGGTCAGGAAATTTGAGCGGGTCTTTTAAAAAGAAAACGGGGGTGTTGTTACCCACAATATCCCAATTGCCTTCTTCGGTGTAAAATTTAAGGGCAAAACCACGAATATCACGTTCGGCATCGGCGGCACCGCGTTCACCCGCAACGGTTGAAAATCGGGTAAACAGTTCGGTTTTTTTACCAATCTCAGAAAACAGTTTGGCTTTGGTGTATTGGCTAATGTCGTGTGTAACCGTAAAGGTACCAAACGCACCAGAACCTTTGGCGTGCATGCGCCGTTCAGGAATGACTTCGCGATCAAAGTGCGCCAGTTTTTCTAAAAACCAGACATCTTGCAATAACATGGGGCCACGGGGGCCTGCGGTGAGAACGTTTTGATTGTCTGCAACGGGGCAGCCATTAGACATGGTTAACTTTGATTTTTTATTCATGGAAAAACCTCTTAGAAAACGTAGGGCAAGAAAAGTAGGATTTTTAATCATACCTTTCTTTCTGTTTGTTGAAAGAGGTTTTTTAGAAAATAGTTGGCGTTTTATTTTTAGAGGTTTAAACCTTAAGACGAAACTTCATGTTTTGGAGAAAATGTGAGGTCAAAAGTAACAGGAACGGTGGGTGAAATAGACTTTAATCGTGCAATTTTACGTAATCGTTCGATCCCTTTTTCTAATCCAAACAGAGAGGCTGTGATAATAATCGGCGTTTTAGTGCTGACAAGTACATTGCCATTTGCACGTTTTATAATATTTACAGTCGTACTGAGCTCTTGTGTGAAACCATGAAGGTCTAACATGAAGTTAACGGTTTCAGTATAAGTTTTTCCTATTTCAAGTGCTTTGAGCTTATGGGGGTCTATGGATGCCGTAATGGTGGCTTTTTCATAGTAAAGCACTTCAAATAACATCGACATCACTCGTTCGTTACGAATGGGAATTTCTGTTTCAATGCTTTCCAAGTTAATTTGAATCGTGAGGTCACCTTGCTCATTAATTGAACCACTTAGTGTATTAAAGTAATTTAACTCACTAATACTTATGTTGTTGGTCGATATGTAATAGACATTGGACTCTGAGTTTTTTAATCGCCACTCTGAGTAAGCACTGGATGATGTCAGTAAGACAATCAACAAGATTGAATAGAATTTGATTTTTTGGGTTATCATTGAGAGCCCCTCCAAATGGTTTAATTAGTTATTGATTTATATTGAGTTAATATACATTGTTTAGGGGGTTTTGTGTAAAAAAAATACTTGAAAATACTAAATAAAAAAGAGAGAAATTAATGGTGTTGGGGTTAAAACGACTTATTTTTTTATCGAGGTACTTGGGTTTTACGTCTTTCTTTACGTAGTTTCCAATTTTTAACCACTTGTTGGCGCCAGAGCAAGTGAATGATTAAAAAACTGGCCATGCCAAGTGTTATGCCAACAATAATACTGCCCAAGTACAGCGGTTGCCATAGGTCGCCAAGTATGTTTATCATCCAATTCCAACTGAGTTCAAACTTTAACTCTTTATCAGGCTGTTGGCCAAGTAAATACGTTCCTATAACGTAGTTAAAATAGAAAATAGGCCCCATGGTCAATGGGTTGCTTATCCAGACTAAAATAACACTTAATGGTAGGTTGGCTCTAAACAATATGGCGCACAGGGCGGCAAAGAGCATTTGAGAAGGGATGGGAATTGCCATCCAGAAAAGCCCAATTAAAAAGGCTTTAGAGACCGAGTAGCGATGTAAATGCCATATACTAGGATCATGTAGCCATGTACCTAAAAAACCAAAGCCTTTTAAGCTTTTGATTTTTTCGGGTGTGGGAATGTAACGTTTAATGAGCTTTTTGGGCATGTTTCTTCGTTTTGTATTGAGTTTTATTGTGAGTGTATTGCTGTTTTATCAGCAACCA